>DATEJC010000592.1:0-2976 GCA_035278345.1 Bradyrhizobium sp.
ATACAGCGGGTTCAGCATGCCGTGGACCGGTCCATTGACGCCAGCGACTGGGCGCAGCTTGCGGTGGAGTGCGGATATTTCGACCAATCGCATCTAATTCGCGATTTCACCGCCTTCGTCGGCCTTAGCCCCGCCGACTACAGGCGGCGGGAAGGGCAACTTTCGCGCACGGGCGCTCACGCCAAGCGCCATCACCTGCCGCTCGCCGGCCAGGTCAATCTTTTCCAATAGCGCACGGCGCACGGCCGCTATCTAATGGGCGCTGGCAGCAAAGCCGGTCGATGGAGGCGCGCAAATGGCATCGGAAACCGTCAACGTCCGCTACATGGTCAGCGATGTCCAGGCGGCGATCGCGTGGTACACGAAATTCCTCGGCTTCACGCTGCTGTCCAACCATGCACCCGCGTTTGCAGACGTCAGCCGTGGCGCGCTGCGGCTTCTGCTCAGCGGACCGGCGAGCTCGGCCGGACGGCCAATGCCGGACGGAGCGCGGCCACAGCCTGGAGGCTGGAACCGCATTCATCTCGTCGTCGACGATCTTCATGCAGAGGTCGCGCGGCTCCGGGCCGAGGGAGTTCAATTCAGGAATGATGTCGTGACCGGGCCCGGTGGCCTGCAGATCCTGCTCGTCGACCCGTCGGGAAATTTCGTCGAGCTGTTTCAACCTGCGCAGCGCTAGCGATAGCCGCTTGCATCCGCGGGCCTGCCGGCCTCCTCCACTTCCACGAGATAGCGCCAGGCGTCGGGCTGCGAGCCGTCGATGTCGGTAAAGCCGTAAACTTTTGCGAGCTGTCCGGTGGACAGCGACTGGCCGTTCCAGCGCGCGACATCGCTGTCCTGCGCCAGTGCAACCACGGCCCGGCCGATATAGGCGGGGCTCTCGGCAATGGCGAAGTGCGGGATGCGCGCGGTGGCATCGCGCCAGTTGGCTTCCGTGACGCCGAAGGCCTCGAGCATTGCCTCGGAGCGGAGCCAGCCCGGTGTCAGGCAAATCGCCGTCGCGCCGTGCGGCCGCAGTTCATGCCCGAGCGCAAAGGCCATGCGCAGCACCGCGGATTTGCTCAGATCGTAGAAGAAGGAATTGCGGTAACGGCTTGAATTGTAATCCGCCGTGCCGTCGCCGACCTCGACGACAAGGCCGCCGGGATTCTTGATCAGCAGCGGCAACGCGAAGTGGCTCGTGATCGCGTGGGTGTCGATGGCAAGACGCAGCATGCGCAGGCCGTAGGTGAGGTCCGATTCCCACACTGTCTTGTTCCATTCGATGCGCGTGGCGCCGAACATGTCGTTGACGAGGATATCGAGGCGGCCTTGCTCGGCTTCGATCCGCGCTACCAGCGCGCCAACCTGCCCAGGCTCGAGGTGGTCTACCGCGACGGCGATGCCGCGACCGCCGGCGCGATCGAGCAGCTCCGCGGTCTCCTCGATCGTCTCCGGCCGGTTCATTTCGGATCGCGCGTTCCGGGTGGTGCGCCCCGTCACATAGACCGTGGCGGCTGCGGCGCCGAGTTCGGCCGCGATGCCGCGTCCTGCGCCGCGCGTCGCGCCTGCGACCAGCGCGACCCTGCCTGCCAACGATCCTGCCATCCGTTACTCCCTTGGCGCTTGCGAGCGGTCGAGTTCCCGCGTAACTATCGTATTTATTTTAGACAGTGACAGGCTAGCGAGGGCATCGTGACTGGTAAAGTAAAATTAGACAGTTACAGGGACGCGGGCGTTCTGGTCTCGATCGATCTCGTCAACGCGTTTGCCATTGGCGGGGAAGGCGAACAGACCCCGTGGGCCGCGATCGCAACGCTGAAGCGCATCCTCGCCGTCGATGCCGACTCGGTCGCGGCGCTGCGGCCTGCGCACGCGAAGGGGTTTGCCGGGCTTGCGCGCGAACTGCATCGGGTATTCTCCGATCTCGCCGCCGGTAGCCTCGACACCGCCGCAACGCGCGTGAACCGATTGCTGCACCGGCACCCGGCGCACCCGCACCTTGCCAAGGAGGGCGGCCGCTGGCGGCTGCACCATCACCCCGAAGATGCAACGCTGCTGCCGATGTGGACGGCGATTTGCGCCGAAGGACTGGCGTCGATGATCGCAGCCGATAAAGCCTCGCGTCTCGGCGTCTGCGAGCGGGTGGAATGCGGCCGGGCCTATGTGGACCTGACACGGAACGGAAGCCGGCGGTTTTGCTGCCTTAATTGTCAGAACCGGGTGAAGGTCGCGGCGTTTCGCGAACGGAACCGGGACGCCCGCCGCGCTTGATGGGCCGGAACCGGCTGCTAACGCAGCTGTGAACAGCAATACTAAACCAATCGGTTGACTGTTAGCCGGCTGCGTTTATATTAAACCATATGGTTGAACTTGAGACCCCTGAGATGAATTCGGTCTTTCACGCCCTGGGCGATGCTACGCGGCGGCAGATGCTGCGCGACCTTGCATCCAGCGAGCGCACGGTCAGCGAGCTCGCAAAACCCTTCGCGATGTCGCTCGCGGCGGCTTCCAAGCACATCAGGGTGCTGGAGGGCGCTGGCCTGATCCGGCGCGAGGTGAGGGGGCGCATGCATGTCTGCCGGCTCGATCCGGGTCCGCTGGCGAGCGCGCATGAGTGGCTCGGCTTCTACGAGCGTTTCTGGACCAGCCGCCTCGACGTGTTGGAGCAACTGCTCCGAGACGAGGACGTTGCCAACGAAAAGGCCCGCAGTTCGAAATCGAAAAAGGGAGTCTTGTGATGAATACCGCTGCAACCCGCGATGCCTATGGCACGTTGATCGAGCCGACGACGCTGAAGATCCAGCGGCTGCTGCCCGGACCGATCGAGCGTGTCTGGGCCTACGTCACTGATGGCGAGCTGCGCCGCAAATGGCTGGCCGCCGGCCAAATGGAGATGAAGGCAGGCACATCCTTCGAGTTCGTCTGGCGCAATGACGAGCTCTCCAATCCGCCGGGAAGGCGCCCGGAGGGTTTTGACGAGGAGCACCGGATGGC
>DATEJC010000593.1:0-2594 GCA_035278345.1 Bradyrhizobium sp.
CCGATGACGATGCCGAGCTCGCCCTCATAGGTGGTCTTGCCGGAATAGGCGGCGGGGCGGCGGATCACCGCGCCGGGGGCGGCGACCGACGTCGTGGCCTTCAGGAGATAAAGCGGCTCCGGCGGTTCGGGTTGGTTGAGCTTGGCCGCCAGCGCGTGGAAATTATTCCAGAGCGCGACGATCTTGCTCGGCTCGGTCGGCGCCAGCAGCTCGACGTCGTCGAGCGCCAGCTGCTTGCCGTTAGGCCGGGACGTGCCGAACATGTCGCCGTCGTGGACGGCGATGCCGCCGTCTGTCAGCGTGCCGAAACGGGTCTCGCCGTCATGGCGGAAGCGAAGCCACGCGGTCATGCGAAGGCTGCCGCCTTGACTTCCGCGGGACGAACGCTGGTGTCGTATAGCCCGGCAATCGCCGCGCGCTGGGCAACCAGCGCGAGCACGGCATCGAGTGCCGGCGTCGCAATCCCGGTCAGGCGGCCCATTTCCTGGACCACGGTGACCAGCGGATCGATCTCCATCGGGCGGCTGCGCTCGAGATCCTGCAGCATCGAGGTCTTGTGCGCGCCGACCTTGCGCGCGCCCTCGATGCGGCGCTCGACGTCGACGCGGAACTTGACGCCAAAGCTTTCCGCGATCGTCTGGCTCTCCAGCATGATCGCCTTGGACAGCGCGCGCGTGCCGGGATCGCTGCAGATCACGTCGAGCGTGCCATGGGTCAGCGCGCTGATCGGATTGAAGCAGACATTGCCCCACAGCTTCAGCCAGATCTCATCGCGGATACGATCCAGCACGGGGGCCTGCATGCCGGCCCTGGCAAAGACTTCGGAGAGCCGCTGCACATCGGCTGTCGTCTCACCGGAGGGCTCGCCGATCGGGAAGCGGTCGCCATAGACATGACGGATCACGCCGGGCGCCTCGATTTCGGTGGCGGGATAGACGATGCAGCCGATGGCGCGCTCGGGGCCGAGCTCGCGCCACTGCCGGCCGCCGGGATCGATGCTCTCCAGCGTCGAGCCCTCGAGCGCGCCGCCGTGCTTGTGGAAGTACCAGTAGGGGATGCCGTTAACGGCGGTGACGATGCGGGTGTTGGGGCCGAGCAGGGGTTGCATCTGGTCCAGCACGCCGGTGATGGAATGCGCCTTGAGGCAGATGATGACGTAGTCCTGCACGCCGAGCTCGGCCGGCTTGTCCGTGCAGCGGGGATGCACGACGTGCTCCTCGTCGCCGATCAAAAGCTTCAGCCCGTTCTGCTTCATTGCCGCCAGGTGCGCGCCGCGCGCCACCAGGCTGACCTCCACGCCTGCCCTCGCAAGCTGCACACCGAGATAGCCGCCGATCGCGCCGGCGCCGTAAATGCAGATCTTCATGTGACCCTTCGAATCCGGATGGTTGAGATGTCCAGCACAATGGGCGCGCCGACGCCGAGCGAGGGCCTTCGGGCCGGCGCAAATTGGTGCTGGGGTTCAGGTCGCGGGTTAAGCCGCCGCGGGCGCCGCTGCTCTTGCCATCGCGGCGTCGTCGAATGCGGAGGAGATGTCGCGCATGCTGATCACGCCGATCAGGCTGTAATTCTCGATCACGGGCAGATGGCGGATGTGATGCTTGTTCATCAGGTGGCGCGCATGCTCGAGCGTATCCGACGAGGAGCAGGAGACGAGCTGTTGCACCGAGATCAGCTGCGAGACCTTCAGGCTGACGCCGGCCGCGCCATGCTCGGCGATGGCGCGCACCACGTCGCGCTCGGTGAACATGCCGACGGCGGTGTTGCCTTCGGTGCGCACGACGTCCTTGACCACGAGGGCGCTGATATTGCTGGAGCGCATCAGCTGCGCGGCGATGGCGACGGTCTCGTTCATCCGGACCGTTGCAACACGGGTGGCGGGTTTCTTGCGCAGGACATCTCCGACTTGCATTGCAACCTCCATGGCTGGGACTGTGGTCATTGTGGTATACAAAATGCCAGTTGTCAAGGCGGCGTTGCGATGAATTTGGGTTGAGGGTGAGATTTTAAGTGTCAGTAATATTGACTGGTTTTGGCTTTTCGGGGCGCGATCATGTCTGTGCAGCCAAAAGCCAACGGAGATTTTTTGACCTCAGGTATGCCAGTTTGGCAAAGAAAAACGCGCCCACCCGAGGAGGGTGGACGCGTCCGAGGGAGAGTCTCGAGTGACGGCGTCAGGATTCGCGAGTCTGCGAAGCGATGACGGCCTTGCGCCAGGGTTTCAGCACCGCAATCGCCAGCAGCGAGGCCAGGATGTTGGCGCCGGCGGCGAGCCAGAACACCTTGTCCCAGCTGCCCGAGGTCTGCTGCATGTAGTTGGCGATCGGCACGAGCAGCGCCGCGGTGCCCTTCGCCGTGTAGAGCAGGCCGGCGTTGGTGGTGGCGAACTTCGCGCCGAACGTGTCCGTGCAGGTCGAGGGGAAGAGGGAGTAGATCTCGCCCCAGGCAAAGAACACAAAGCCGGAGAGCAGCACGAACCACACCGGATCATGGCCGAGCACGTAGAGACCCCAGATGCCGATGCCTTCCATGCCGAAGGCGATGAACATCGTGTTCTCGCGGCCGATCATGTCGGAGATCCAGCCGAAGAACGG
>DATEJC010000594.1:0-2602 GCA_035278345.1 Bradyrhizobium sp.
ACTGTGGCGCGCGCTGACGCAGCCGCATCTGATCGAGGAGTGGCTGATGAAGAACGATTTTGCGCCGCGCGTGGGGCATCGTTTCAATCTGCGCGGCGACTGGGGTGGCGTGCTGGACTGCGAGGTGCTGGTGGTCGAGCCGAACAGGGAACTGTCCTACACCTGGAATTTCCGCCACGACGATGCCGCCTTCAATCTGGAGAGCGTGGTGACGTTCACGCTGACGCCGACACCGACGGGAACGTTGCTGCGCATGGAGCAGACGGGCTTCCGCCCCGATCAGAGGCAGGCTTTTGGCGGCGCGCATGCCGGGTGGAAGCAGTTCTTCGAAAAGCTGGAGCAGGTTTTGGCGCACGACTGATGTTCGCCGCATTGCTTCGGCACCTTGTGTAAGGGAGGTCCCATTGAACTGGAATAAATGGATACGGCAGACTCATCGCTGGCTGTCGATTGCTTTCACCGTGGCCGTCATCGTCAACATCGTCGCGATAATGCTGCAGAAACAAGCGATCTGGGTCGGCCTGCTGGCGCTGTTCCCGCTGATCCTGCTCACGCTCTCGGGTCTTTACATGTTTGCGCTGCCCTATGTTCGGCGCGCGCAATGACCGGCAAGGCCGCCAAAAAACCGGTCCTGCTGTCCGGCGGCAACCCGCAGATCGCGAAGGCCGACGGCGATGCGCCCGTACAGGCCTACATCGCGGCGATGCCGGGCTGGAAAAGCGATGTCGGGCGCAAGCTCGATACGCTGATCGTGTGCAGCGTTCCTCGCGTGCGCAAGGCCGTGAAATGGAACTCGCCGTTTTATGGCAGCAAGGACGAAGGCTGGTTCCTCAGCTTCCACTGCTTTGCGAAGTACATCAAAGTGACGTTCTTCCGTGGCACGTCGCTGCACCCCGTCCCGCCGGGCGAGTCCAAGCACAAGGAAGTGCGCTACCTCGACATCTACGAGGGCCAGCTTGACGAAGACCAGTTCGTCGACTGGGTCAAGCAGGCCAGCCGGTTGCCCGGCGAACGATTGTGAGCAAGACGACGATGAAGAAAGCAATGGCGAAGAAGAACGGCGTGAAGGAAGCAGCGGCAGGCGACTCGCCTGCCCGGCTCATCGACGCGCGCATCAAAAAGCTTGGCGACTGGCGCGGCGAGACACTCGCGCGCGTGCGTAGCCTGATCAAGCAGGCCGATCCTGACGTGGTCGAGGAAGTGAAATGGCGCAAGCCGTCGAATGCGATGCTCGGCGTTCCCGTGTGGGAGCACGACGGCATCATCTGCACCGGCGAGACCTACAAGGCGGTCGTGAAACTGACCTTTGCCAAGGGCGCTTCGTTGAAAGATACATCGGGTCTGTTCAACGCCAGTCTCGAGGGCAACATGCGGCGCGCAATCGACATTGCCGAAGGCGACAAAATTGACGAGAAGGCGTTCAAGGCGCTGATCCGCGAAGCGGTGGAGTTGAACATTTCCGCGCAAGTCGCTCGCGCCAGGAAATAGGGACGGCAGTCCGCCCTACGGCGCTGCGAGCAAATCGCGCAGCTCCGCAATCAGGCGGCTGCACTGCTCGTCCGTTCCAACGGTTATGCGCAGAAAATCCGCGATCCGCGGCTTCTGGAAGTGCCGCACCAGAACGCCACGCTGCCGCAGGGCGGCGGCAAGCTCGGCGCCGCGGCGGGCGGGATGTCGCGCGAACACGAAATTCGCCTGCGACGGCAGAGCCTCGAAGCCGAGATCGGTGAGGCCGCGGACCAGGACTTGCCGGCTCGCCATGATGCGCCGGCGCGTCTCCTCAAACCAGGCATCGTCCTCGATGGCGGCGACCGCGCCCGCGATGGCGAGGCAATCGAGGGGGTAAGAATTGAAACTGTCCTTGACCCGCTCCAGCGCCTCGATCAGCGGCCGCTGGCCGACGGCGAAACCAACCCGCAAGCCGGCCAGCGACCGCGACTTGGAGAGGGTCTGAACAACCAGCAGATTGTCGTGACGCGCCACCAGCGGCACCGCGCTCTCGCCGCCGAAGTCGACATAGGCCTCGTCGACGACGACCAACTGATCCGGATGTTCTGATAGCAGCGCCGCGATCGCATCGCGCGGAAGCGCGATGCCGGTGGGCGCGTTGGGGTTGCACAGCAGGATGGCGCTGCATGGCCGCCGGTAGTCGGCAATCTGCAGGCGCATCGCGGCGTCGAGCGGCACCTCCTCGTAACTGATACCGTAGAGGCGGCAATAGACCGGATAGAAGCTGTAGGTGACATCGGGGAACAGCAGCGGCGCCTCATGCTTCAGAAGCGCCGGAAACGTGTGAGCCAGCACCTCGTCGGAGCCGTTGCCGACGAACACCTGTTCGGCCGCGACACCATAACGCGCCGCGATTGCCTCGCGTAGCACGCTCGCTCGCGGATCGGGATAAAGATGGAGACGTTCCGTTGCGCCGGCGATCGCCGCCACAACGCGCGGCGAAGGCGGATAAGGATTCTCGTTGGTATTGAGCTTGACGAGGCCGCCCTGCCTCGGCTGCTCGCCGGGCACATAGGGCGACAGGGTTTGGACGACCGGACTCCAGAAGCGGCTCATGATCTGCGATCCCTAGACTTCCTGTTGCCCGCGCCCT
>DATEJC010000595.1:0-2336 GCA_035278345.1 Bradyrhizobium sp.
TCCTGGCAGGGCCTTCACCGTCATGCGCTCATGACGATGATCGCCTACGCTTTCCTCCAGTATCGCCGGCTTAAAACAGCAAGGCGGGAAAAAAAGAATCAACGGGCCGCCGCCGCGACCGACATTGCCCGCCGTGCGCCAGGCCATCCTCGAACTCATCGCTCGACCACCGCCGCAGCGATGCCCGCGCTGCAGAAAATGGATTTGCAGCGAAAAGCAGCGTGAATAAATCTGCCAAAGTAGTGCTAGTCTACTTCCCGGCGCAAAATTAGGCGGTGCTGATCTTCATTCAGAATCTTGCGATAGATTGGAAACTGCAAGGTCGGACGGATTTTGGCATTGACCTGAGGGGCCGGTGCTGATTCAGTTTTGTGGATGATTCGCAATCGAGCCCTCCAAGCGCGGCAGAAACTCGTGAACCGGCTTCCAGTCAGTGGCGAGCTTCTGCGCGGCTCGCTGCTTGAGCGCGTTGTGCGTCATCGGAGCGGTTGTCCGAAGTGTGAGCGCGGGGAAGGTCATCGGGTGTTTGTCCTGACGGTGACTTATCCGGGTGGGCGCACGCGTCAATTGAGCATACGTCGGGAGCGGGTCGCCGAGGTTGGCCGCTGGCTGGACAATTATCGGAAGCTGAAGGAGGCGATCGAGGCCATTTGCGAGCTCAATCATGAGCTACTGCGTCCGGAGCCGCGTCGAAAGCGCTCAGGGGGACGGCATGATTGAGATGCGGCGGGTCCAGCTCGGTTTCGGCGATGGTCTGATTGCTGACGAAGTGAGCGATCTTCGCGAAGACTGGATGCAACACGCCGATCAGGTCCTGGCAGATGAACAAATCGTGGCGGCGGTATACGACGCCCTGGTGAGGCGGCATCCCAAGAGCCGCAGCCGCGGTCGGCTGGGGACACCGGCCGAAGTGGTGCTACGGCTGTTAATCCTCAAACACATCCGCAACTGGAGTTATGGCGCGCTCGAGCGCGAAGTGCGCGCTAACCTCGTGTACCGGGACTTCACCCGCGTGGGCGCAGCCAAGATGCCCGACGCCAAGACGATGGGGCGCTGGGGCGTGGCACTCGGGCCATTGGTGCTCAAACGGATTCACGAGCAGATGGTGAGAATCGCCAGGGACAAGGGCATAACCACGGGACGGCGAATGCGCGTGGATACGACAGTGGTAGAGACCAACATCCACCATCCAACAGACAGTACCTTGCTGGGGGACGGGGTACGGGTGCTGACCCGCATCATGAAGAAGATCACTGCGATTGCCGGCGCGACCGGAACCAGGCTGCGGGATCGAAGCCGGAGTGTGAAGTTGCGGGTTCTGGAGATCGCTCGTGTTGCGCGCGCCAAAGGGCCGATCAATCAGGAGAAGCTAAAGCAGCGCTATCGCCGATTGTTGGAAACAACGAGCCGGGTGGTGGGACAAGCAAAGCGCTTCTCAAACGAAGTCGCCGAAGGCGTAAAGCGGTCTGCCGACATCCTGCAGCAGCTCGCGCTGGATGGCCTGCGCCAGCAACTCGATACGATGTTGTCATTGGTCCGTCAGGTCATGCGGCAGACCCGGGCACGTATCTTCCACGGCAAGACGCGCACGCAAGGCAAGATCCTCAGCGTGTTCGAGCCCGCAACCGAAGTCATCCGCAAGGGTAAGCTCGGCAAGCCCAACCAATTCGGCAATATGGTGAAACTGCAAGAAGCCGAGAATCAGATCGTGATCGACTATGAGGTCTACGATCGGCGGCCGAGCGATGCGGACCTGTTGATCCCTGCGATCGAAGCACACCAGGCCAAGCTGGGACGTCCACCGCGCCTGGTCGCGGCGGACGCCGCCTTCTATTCCGCCAAGAACGACGCGGCGGCAAAGGCGATGGGCGTCAAGCGCGTGTGCATTCCCAATCGCTCCAGCAAAAGCCGCGAGCGCAAACGCGAGCAGAAGAAGCGTTGGTTCCGCAATGGGCAAAAATGGCGGACCGGATGCGAGGGGCGCATCAGCGTGGTCAAGCGGCGACACGGTCTCGATCGCTGCCGCTACAAAGGCTTCGACGGAATGAACCGCTGGGTTGGCCTCGGCATCATCGCCGACAACGTCGTCAATATCGGCCGCGCAATAGAAAAGCAATCAAGGCAGTAGCAGTCCGTCCCCGCTCAAGCTATCAAACCGCCCGCCGGTCACTCCGGCCGGCATTGCCTTACGGCTTTCAATTGACCGATGATCCCCAAAGCGCAATTTTGCGCCGGGAAGTAGCTAGCCCCACCTTGAAAGAAGTCGCGGAAGGTCAGCGCCGCCAAAGTCGTGTAGCCGCCGGCGCTGCCGCCGCTGATGACGCATCGCTTGCCGT
>DATEJC010000596.1:0-2311 GCA_035278345.1 Bradyrhizobium sp.
GACCTCACCCGCAACGCCTTCGCCAATGGCGACCTGTCGACGGTGATGAGCCCGCGCACGGTGATCACCTGGGCGGAAAACGCCGACATCTTCGGCGATATCGGCTTTGCCTTCCGGGTCACCTTCCTCAACAAGTGCGACGAGCTGGAACGGCCGCTGGTGGCCGAGTTCTATCAGCGCTGCTTCAACGCGGAGCTGCCGGAATCCTCCGTCAACGTGGCGCTCAGCTAGGCCATGCCGAAACTTTCCGTCGAGCGCACCATTGGCCAGGCCAAGAAGGCGGTGCTCGACGGCCTCATCGGGTACAACACCGAGAAGATGGGGAAGCAGAAATACAAGCGCTTCGCGGTCACGCTCCGCGAGCGCGGCAAGATCGTCGGAGGCATCGTCGGCGAGGTCTGGGCCAAGGTGCTGTTCATCCAGTTCTTCTGGATCGAGCAGAAATACCGCGGCAAGGATTTCGGGACAAAGCTGATCAAGGCGATCGAGGACGAGGCGAGGAAGTTCGGAGCGAGGCGCTCTTATCTGGATACGATGAGCTTTCAGGCGCCGGGCTTCTACCGCAATTGCGGCTATGAAGAGTTCGGTACAATCGGCGGCTATCCGGAAGGCGTGACGCGGCACTGGTTTACGAAGGCGCTATGAGCATTTCCAACTCGAAATTCCGCAATACACGGGAGGCGCCGACCGAGCCGTTCAAGCGGTCGGTTGCCTCGTGCCTCAAGGCGATCGCCAGGACGCCGGAGCTGGACGTCAGTTTCGCGGCGGAGCGCCCGGGCCTTGCGCCCGGCAAGGCGCGGTTGCCGGAACCCGCGCGCAAGATGTCCAAGCGCGATGCCGCCATCATCCGCGGCCACGCCGATTCGATCGCGCTGAAGCTCGCCTGTCACGACCCGAAAGTACATCGCAAGCTGATGCCCGGCAATCCGCAGGCGCGCGGCGTGTTCGAGGCGGTGGAGCAGGCGCGGGTCGAGGCGATCGGCGCGCGGCGGATGTCAGGCGTTGCCAAGAACCTCACCGCGATGCTCGACGACCATTTCCATCGCGGCAAGTTCGACGAGATCACCGATCGTGCCGATGCGCCGCTGTCGGATGCGCTGGCCATGCTGGTGCGCGAGCGGCTCACCGGAATGGCGCCGCCGACGGCAGCGAAAAAGATGGTCGACCTTTGGCGTCCGGTGCTGGAAGACAAGATCGGCACGCGGCTCGACCAGCTCGTCCGCTTCACCGAAGACCAGGCCCGCTTTGGTGACATGGTCCATGACCTGTTGTCGGCGCTCGACCTCGGCGACGACCGCAACATGGATTCGGACGACGACGAGAACGACGAGAACCAGGACGGCGAAAACGATCAGTCGGGCGCGGAGGGCGCGCCCGACTCTGACGCCGCGCAGGAGATGAGCGCCGACCAGGCGCAGGCCTCCACCGACGAAATGTCGGAGAGCGCGATGGAGAGCGCGCAGGCCTCGACGTCGGATACCTTTGACGACGGCGAGCTCGGCGACGACGAAACGCCGGGCGAAGCGACGCGGCCGAATGCGCATGGTCGTAACGAGCCGCGCGGGCCGGAATATCACGCCTTCGCGCCGAAGTTCGACGAGGTGATCGCGGCCGAAGACCTCTGCGATCATGACGAGCTGGAGCGGCTGCGCTCCTATCTCGACAAGCAGCTGGCGCATCTGCAGGGCATCGTGGCGCGGCTCGCCAACCGGCTGCAGCGCCGTCTGATGGCGCAGCAGAACCGCGCCTGGGAGTTCGACCTCGAGGAAGGCATCCTGGATCCGGCGCGGCTGTCGCGCGTCGTCACCGATCCCTATCATCCGCTGTCCTTCATGCATGAGAAGGAAGCGACTTTCCGCGACACCGTGGTGACGCTGCTGCTCGACAATTCCGGCTCGATGCGCGGCCGACCCATTACGGTCGCCGCCACATGCGCCGACATCCTCGCGCGCACGCTGGAGCGTTGCGGCGTCAAGGTGGAAATCCTCGGCTTCACCACGCGGGCCTGGAAGGGCGGGCAGTCGCGCGAGGCGTGGCTTGCCGCCGGCAAGCCGCCGAACCCGGGCAGGCTCAACGACCTCCGCCATATCATCTACAAATCCGCCGATGCGCCGTGGCGGCGCGCGCGGAAGAACCTTGGCCTGATGATGCGCGAAGGCCTGCTGAAGGAGAACATCGACGGCGAGGCGCTGGACTGGGCGCACAAGCGCCTCCTGGCTCGGCCCGAGCAGCGCCGCATCCTGATGATGATCTCGGACGGCGCGCCGGTCGACGATTCCACGCTGTCGGTCAATCCCGGCAATTACCTGGA
>DATEJC010000597.1:0-3113 GCA_035278345.1 Bradyrhizobium sp.
TTGCCGATTGGCTGTTCGCCTGGAACAAGCGCAAGGGGCGCTGGTGAGCGCGTGCCAGCGCCGGCCTATTTCTTCTTCGCGCCGACCCGGCTGATTTCCTTGATCGCGAGCGGCGGGCGGCCGCTTTTCTCGGCGATTTCGCGGTCCTGCTCCAGAATATAGCCGCGCGCCGGATCGTCGCCGTCGAGCCCGCCGAGCAATTCGGAAGGCACGCGCCGGTTGGAGCGCTGCGAGCCGTCCTCATAAACGACATTGAAAAAGGCAAACTCGCCTTTGGGATTGGTCCCGGGTTTTTTGGCCATGGCGGCTTGTCCTTGATAACTGCGCAGTTGTCAAATTGCGGATATCCTGCAATTGCGATGCGCGAGAACGTGCCGGCGGAACAGACGCAAGGGGGGAAGGTGGTGCCGACGATTGCCTATTTCTACGGGATCGCGATCCGGATGTTCTTCAACGACCATCCTCCGCCGCACTTCTTTGCGTCCTATAGCGGCCACGAAGCCAACATATCGATCGAGACCGGTGAGGTGATCGAGGGGCATCTGCCCGCAAATGCGGCGCGTCTTGTGAAGCAATGGGCACTGGCGCATCGCGCGGAACTGGAGGATAATTGGCGGCGAGCACGCGACAACGCGCCGCTCTCGAAGATCGCAGGTCTGGACGAATGATCAAGGTTGCGAAGATAAAATGCATTGGCGGGTATCGCGTGCGCGCGACGTTCAGCGACGGCATGGCCGGCGAATATGACTTTGCCGGCATCGTTGGTCGCAGCGGACCAATGGTCGAGCCCTTGCGCGATCCCGCATATTTTGCGCGCGTGTTTCTGGAGGACGGGGCGCCGACCTGGCCCAACGGTTACGACGCTGCGCCGGGCTGGCTGCGTCGAGAGATCGAAAAGGCGGGCGCATTGACCCCGGAAGTGGTGGCTTGAATCTTCGACCGCAGCAGGGAAATTTCCAGAGATGACCGAGAGCAGGAAGCTTGTCGCGGCCACCTTCGCTGCCTTGGCCATATCAGCATCGCTAAGCCCGCACGCCCACGCCGCGCAATGCGGCAGCTCGGCGGCCGGCTATGAAGGCTGGAAGCAGCAATTCGCCGGCGAGGCGCGGGCGAAGGGCATCGGCGGCACCAGCATCTCGGCGCTGATGGCGACGAACTATGCGCAGGCGACCATCAATGCCGATCGCGGCCAGCGCAGCTTCAATCTCTCGCTCGAAGCGTTCCTGGCAAAACGCGGCGCGACCACCATCGTCGCCAAGGGGCGGCAGCTGAAGCATTCGCAAGGCGCGCTGTTTGCCTCGATCCAGCAGCGCTATGGCGTGCCGCCGGGGCCGCTGCTGGCGATCTGGGGCATGGAGACGGGCTTTGGCAGCCAGCGCGGCAACCAGAACATGCTCGCCTCGATCGCGACGCTCGCCTATGACTGCCGCCGCTCGGAATATTTCACCGAGCACCTCTACGCCGCGCTGCAATTGATCGATCGCGGCATGATCTCCCCCAGCCAGCGCGGCTCCATGCATGGCGAGGTCGGCCAGACCCAGTTCATGCCGAAGGCGATCCTGGCGTATGGCACCGGCAATCTCGAGAATGCGGCGAACGCGCTCTCCTCCACCGCGAACTTCCTGCGCGCCCATGGCTGGAAGGCCGGCGCCGGCTACCAGCCGGGCGAGCCGAATTTTGCCGCCATCCAGGCCTGGAATGCCGCGGGCGTCTACCAAAAGGCAATCGCGCTGATGGGCCGCCAGATTGACGGCGGAGAGTAGGGGCGCGCTCTCACCACCGTCATTGCGAGCGAAGGCGGAAGCAATCCAGCTTTCTTCGCGGTGAAGGGAAGCTGGATTGCTTCGCTTCGCTCGCAAAGACGGCGCCTTTCATGTCATGATCGGCCCTGCATCACCCAAGGGATTCGCATGCCCATACTTCGCCTCGCCATTTTGTTCATCACTTTCCTTGCCACCACCCCCGCACTCGCCGCGCGCTGCGGCGGCGACTTCAACACCTTCATCCGCAACATCTCGGCGGAAGCAGCCAGCGCCGGCATTCAGCAGGATGTCATCAACCAGGCGCTCGGCGGCGTCACGCAGGACGCTGGCGTGCTCGCCTTCGACCGCCGCCAGCGCGGCACCTTCCGCAAGACCTTCGAGGAATATGTCGCGACCCGCGTCGGCACCGGACGCATCAACGGCGCGCGTGCCATGCTCAAGCGTCACGCCGCGCTGTTGTCGCAGATCGAGCAGCGCTTTGGCGTGCCGCGCGAGATTCTCGTCGCGATCTGGGGGCTGGAGAGCGATTTCGGCAAAGGCGACATGGGCAAGCTGCCGGTGTTCCGCGTGCTCGCCACCATGGCGCATGATTGCCGCCGCACCGAGCTGTTCCAGGGCGAACTGATCGCGGCGCTGAAGATCCTGCAGCGCGGTGATCTCCGCCTCAACGACATGGTCGGCGCCTATGCCGGCGAGATCGGCCAGACGCAATTCCTGCCGTCGTCCTACATCAAATACGGCGTCGATTTCGACGGCAACGGCCATGTCGATCTCCGCCACAGCGTCCCCGACGTGCTCGCCTCCACCGCCAATTTGCTGAAGATGAGCGGCTTCAAGATGGGCCAGCCCTATGGCGAAGGCACCGCCAATTTCGAAGCCATGCGCGAGTGGAACAGGGCGGTGATCTACAGGAAGACGATCGGCTATTACGCCGACCAGCTGCGGTAGTTAGGGACACCGCGCACGCCGCAAACTCCGCTGTCGCCCCGGACAAGCGAGCGCCGATTCGGGACCCATAACCACGGTGAGCAGTTCTGCGAAGGCCCGAGCTCCAGCTTTATCCAACAACCACGCCCTGCGGTTATGGGTCCGGCCGTCGCCGGGACGACAGCATCGCAGCTCCCTCTACTTCGCGGCGGCCGCCGCCGCGCGCTGCCTTTCGATCCGCCGCTGCAACAGCGTGAAATATTTGCCGGGCCGGAACCGCTGCAACAGATCCAGGAACCTCGCATCGCCCCCGATCAGCACCCGCGGCGCGTTGCCCTCGATTCCCTTGATGATGGTTTGCGCGGCGACCTCGGTCGTCGTCTTGGCGAACTCGTTGTCGAAGCGCTCGATCGATTCCACGCG
>DATEJC010000598.1:0-2494 GCA_035278345.1 Bradyrhizobium sp.
CGCGCGTGGCGCATGATGGCCCCGCCTTTCTAGCTTTCACGATCGCGTTGGGCATCGCCGTGGTCATCGCGGCACACCTCTACTACCTCACAGGCTCGGCAAATTATCTCGGCAAGAACGATCCGATCGGCAAGGAAGCCCACTTCGGCGAGGTGGTTGCGGCCGCGGAGAAGACGCGGAAGGAGACCGGCGCGCGCTGGTTCGTGACTTCGGACTATCGCATGTATGCGATGCTGCGCTGGCACCTGCGCGACGCGGTGCCGGTGGTGCAGATCAACGAGCGCAGCCGCTATATCGGCTTGCGCATACCGGTGCTCGACGGCCCGGTCGGACTCTACGTCGCGCCAAAGGACAATCCGAGAGCAGGCGTGTGGCGCGAAACCGGCGCGACGCTGCAACTGGTTGGGCAAGCCGACCTCGCCTGGCGGGGCATCGTCTATGACGTCTACGCCTTCCAGAAGGTGACGGGATGGCAGCCGGTATTCTTGCTGCCTTCGGGCCACCCGCTTCAGGAGGCGCGTCCCAATTAGGGACGGATTTTCGCGTTGCACACTGGCAACAGTTCCGTGAAACATACGCTTTTCCGTAGTCTCCGCCCTTGCGCCTCCACATTGTCATCAGAAACATCGGGGCGTCGCGTGCTGCGTATTCGGACTCAAGACAAGCCTGTGGAGGCTGTGATCATGAACCCGCGGCGAATGGCAATCGAGATGTGGCCGACGCTCGTTTTCGGCGGCGGACTTGCTGTCCTGTTGGCCTGCGTCGGTTCGGCCGAAAACACGGGCACGGTGCGCGTCGTCGATCGTCTCGCGCCGTCACTGGCAGCCAACGCCAAAGCGGTGAGCGTGCCGCCGCAAATTGCAGCGGTCACGCCGGTCATCAGCAGCGCAGACGTGGCAATGGCTGCCGAACTGCTGGCAGAGGTGGCAGTCGATCCAACGGCCCGGGAAAAGCAGCAAGCCGAAGAGCAGCCTGCCGAACAACAGCCAGCCGAACAGCCGCAGCCCATCGTCGTCGCCGCGCTGACCCATCCAGCGGAAGTGCTGCCGCAGGAATCAACTCAGGAATCACCTGATGTGCAGGTGGCCACCGCGCCCGCGGCCGATTTGCTGCAAGACGCAGCGACTGCTTCTGACCGCATCGAGATCGTCGGCGAGTGCCTGGTTGCAGAGGCCTGCATCGACCAGTTCCTGTGGGCGCTCTATGAGCGCACGCCCAAGCAGGACACCTCCAAGGAGTCCGAGTCGCGAAAAGTGACGGTCCGTAACAAGCGGGGCAAGCTGGTAAAGGTCACCAGGACCTTCACCCGGCTAGTCAACAACGACTTCACGTGGAAGGACCCGAAGGCGGCCGAACGGGTCGGCATGTCGATGATGGACTACGTGATCGGCGGCATGGAGAAGAGCTTCAAGATGAAGCTGTTCTACATGCTTCACGCTGCCGAGAACGCTGGCCTCTCGCCCGGCATCACCAGCGCTTTCCGCGACGATTATCGGCAATCGATCGCGAGCGGCCTGAAGGCGGCGAGCGACCGGTCGTACCACGGCGGCAGTTTCCGCGGCGGCTATGGCCATGGGCTGGCGGCCGACATCGTCAGCACCAAGGGCGCGACGAAGTCCCAGCGGTGGGTCACCACCGAGGCGCTCTGGAAATGGGTCGACACCAACGGCAGGAATTTCGGCATTGGGCGGCCCTATCTCGATCGAGATCCGCCGCATGTCGGACCGATCGACGGCCAGGAATACGTCTCTCGCCGCGGCGCACCGAAGGCCGCCGGCGCAGCGGACGCGAAGAAATCCGACAAGCAGGCGACGCAGGAAAAATCCAGCACCGCGAAACGCCCGGTCGCCGCCAAATCATCGAAGGGGCGGACGACCCAGCTGATGCGCAAGACGCCCGCTGCTTAAGCCAGCGCCTTCAGCGCGGCCTTGCCGGCATATTTCGCCTGCTTGCCGAGCTGCTGCTCGATGCGCAGCAGCTGATTGTACTTCGCGGTGCGGTCGGAGCGCGCCAGCGAGCCGGTCTTGATCTGCCCGCAATTGGTGGCGACGGCGAGGTCCGCGATGGTTGAATCCTCCGTCTCGCCGGAACGGTGCGACATCACGGCGGTATAGCCGGCCTTGTAGGCCATCTCGACCGCGGCGAGTGTTTCCGTCAGTGTGCCGATCTGGTTGACCTTGATCAGGATCGAGTTGCCGCGTCCGGCCTTGATGCCCTCGGCAAGGCGGTTGACGTTGGTGACGAAGAGGTCGTCGCCGACCAGCTGGCACTTCTTGCCGATCAAATCGGTCAGCTCCTTCCAGCCGTCCATGTCGTCTTCCGACATGCCGTCTTCGATCGAGACGATCGGGTAGCGCGCGACGAGATCGGCGAGATACTTGGCCTGCTCGGAGCGCGAGCGGGTCTTGTTTTCACCCGCGTAGACGTACTTGCCGTCCTTGAAGAACTCGGTGGAGGCGCAGTCGAGCGCCAGCATGACATCCTGCCCCGCCTT
>DATEJC010000599.1:0-11275 GCA_035278345.1 Bradyrhizobium sp.
GCGCTGCGCCCGCGCGGCGTGCTGCTCGCCATGATGGACGGCCGCATCCGGGCCTGCACCCATCTGGATGTCACGGCTGACATGATCGAGGAGATGCTCGGGCACGTCAGAGAGATCGTGCGCGAGGCGTAGGGCTCACCAGCCCGATTGCGTCCGTGCCGGCGCGGAACGCGCTGGCGCGGGCCGTCAATCCTTGCGCAGGCCCTTGCCCATCGCCTCGTACATCGTCGTCTTCAGATCCAGTTGGATCCGCCCAGCCTCTGTGGGCGCCATCACCATGAAGATTCCAAACATGTCGTCGACGGGATCGACAAAATAGAAGCTGCCGGCGGCGCCGCTCCAGCGGTATTCGCCGAGCGGCCAGGTCGTGCCCGGCGGCGGCGAAGTACGCACGGCAAACCCGAGACCGAAGCCGCTGGTGTCGCCCGGAAAATAGAAGGGATCGTGGATGATCCCGGTCTCGGGGCCGATCTGGTCCGACGTCATCAGTGCGACGGTCTCGCGCTTGAGATACCGCTTGCCGTCCAGTTCGCCTCCATTCAGCAGCATCTGCAGGAAACGGGCGTAGTCGGCGGCCGTCGACACCAGTCCCGCCCCGCCGGACTCCCAACGGCGCGCCACTGTCGGGTCCCTGATCCCGGCTACGCTAAAGCGACGGGCGAGAAACGTCTTGGCGATCAGCGGCCACTTCGCTTGATCGGCGACATAATACGCGGTGTTGGGCATGCCGAGCGGATCGAACAATCTCTGCTTCTCGAATTGGTAAAGCGTCTGCCCCGAGGCGACCTCGACGACGCGGCCGAGCACATCAGTTGAATGGCCGTAGTTCCAGCGCGTCGCGGGCTGGTCGGCGAGCGGCATTATCGCGATGCGATCGGCGAACTCGGCGTTGTCGAAATCGCCGGCATACAGCAGCGGATCGGCATAAAGTTTCTGCACCTGGCTTTCGCCGTAGAAGCCGTAAGTCATGCCGGACGTATGCCGCAACAGGTCCCTGATCGTCAGCGGCCGCTTCAACGGCTCGAGCTTGAGCGGACGCTTTCCCGTTTCATCGGAAATATCGACGCCGACTTTTGTATCGGCAAAGGAGCGAATGTACTTCGATACGGGATCATCGAGGACGAGCTTGCCCTCGTCCACCAGCATCATCGCGGCAACCGACGTGACCGCTTTCGACATCGAATGGATCGGGAAGATCGTGTCTTTCGTCATTGGCTGCCCCGTGTCGGGGTCCCGCATGCCGAAACATTCGAATGTAAGCAGCTTGCCGTGCTGCTGGAGCAGCAGGATTGCGCCGGGAATCTTGCTGTTCGCGATCTCCTTGCGGACGATGTCACCCAGCCGCTTCAGCGCCGCGGGTGACAGAGTTCCCGCAACCGGCGGCGAAGATTCGGTGCGGGCCTGGTATATCCCTCCGGCGAGCAGGGCAGCCGCGAGCACGGTCGCAGCAAGACCGCGCCATACAGCGCTTCTAGTGCGCCAACGCTTCATAAACCAGCAGCTTGAGCGTGCGCTGGATACGCTGACGCTCCGAGGGCGTCTGCTCCAGCAGCACGAAGAGCATCTCCTGCTTGCGGTCGATCACCATGTAGCAGCCGCTGGCGCCGTCCCATTTCAGTTCGCCCAGCGATCCCGGCGGCGGCGGCTTGGCGTTGCCGGGATCGGTGCGCACGGCAAGGCCAAGGCCCATGCCGAAACCGTCGCCGGGGAAATAGAAGTAATCCCGCTCGACGCCGGAGTCCTTGCCGGTGTGGTCCGATGCCATCAGCTCGAACGTCTTGGGGTTGAGATAGGTCTTGCCCTCGAACGTTCCGCCGTTGAGCAGCATCTGCGCCAGCTTCGAGAAATCGTCCATGGTGGAAACCATGCCGCCGCTGGCGGACTCCCATTTCTGGCGGACCTCGGTCCTGTATTCGCGGCCGACCCGGAAATTGCTGTCATTCGGCACCGGCTGGGCGAGCCGCTTCTGCCGCTCCGGTTCGGTGACAAAGAAATTGGTGTCGGTCATGCCGAGCGGATCGAGCATCTTTTCCTTCTCGATCTCGAGCAATGACTTTCCGGACACGATCTCCATGATCCGACCGAGGATGTCGGTGGAATGGCCGTATTGCCACAGCGCGCCCGGCTGGTTGTGCAGCGGCAGCTTGGCGATGCGCTCGGCGAATTCAGCGAGGTCGAAATCTCCGGCATAGATGTCGGCGTCCTTGTAGGCCTTGCGCACCAGGCTGTCGCCATAGAAGCCGTAGGTGATCCCGGAGGTATGACGCAGCAGGTCGAGAATGGTCATGGGTCGTACAGGATCGACCAGTTCAAGGGTCTTGGTGCCGTCCGCGGCCTTCTTTTCGACGCCGACCTTCACCTTGGCGAAGGAAGGAATGTATTTCGCGACGGGATCGTCGAGCTTCATCTTCCCGTCCTGGATCAGCTGCATCGCCACGATCGAGGTGATCGCCTTGGTCAGCGACGAGAGGCGGAAGATGGTCTTGTCCGTGATCGGCGCCTTCGACACCACGTCCTGCACGCCGAAGGTCTGGTGATAGATATCCTTGCCCTGGTGCCGGATCAGGAGGTCGGCACCCGCGATCTTCCCGGTTGCGACTTCGTTCTGGAAGAAGTCGGTAATCTTGGCGAGCTTCTCCTTGTTGAACTTGGCTCCGGCGGGAATGTCGAACGTGCCTTCGGAAGCGAAGGGTTGGGCGGCAACAGGCGATACTGCTAGTAGTGCCAACAACGCGCCAAACGCGGGCGCACGAACGCAAGTTCCGAAATACATCAACCCCTCCTGCATCAATTCGGGGAGTGTAGCGGAGAGGTCAGTCAGGGCAAGGGCTGCCAAAGGCGGCAAGTGCCTGTTCGTGCAGCGTCGCGCTGTCGCGGGAGAAGCAGCAGAAAATGACGTGATTGACCGCAGGCGCTGCTTCCAGTGCGCTTGCGGTAGTCGCGACCGCGATCTGCGCCGCGCGGTCCGCAGGAAAGCGATAGACGCCGGTGGAAATGGCGGGAAAGGCCACCGAGGCCAAGTCATGGGCCTGACACAGTTGGATCGCGCGGCGATAGCAGGATGCGAGCAGTTCGTCTTCACCGCTTCTGCCGCCATTCCACACCGGTCCCACCGCGTGGATGACGTGGCGCGCCTTCAGGCGATAACCCTTGGTGATCTTGGCGTCGCCGGTATTGCAGCCGTTGAGCGTACGGCATTCGGCGAGCAATTGCGGCCCGGCTGCGCGATGGATCGCGCCGTCGACGCCGCCCCCACCGAGGAGCGTAGAGTTGGCGGCGTTGACGATGGCGTCAACGCCTAGCGTGGTGATGTCGGCGACGATGACTTCCAGCCGCGCCTTGCCGATCCGGCGCGCCGTCAAGGTCTTGCCTCAGGCCGCGGCGTTGACCGCGATGCCCTTGTCGGCAAACAGCTGCTGCAATTCGCCAGCCTGGAACATCTCGCGGACGATGTCGCAACCGCCGATGAACTCGCCCTTGACGTAGAGCTGCGGAATGGTCGGCCAGTTCGAATAGCTCTTGATGCCGTTGCGCAGCTCGGCGGACTCGAGAACGTTCAGGCCCTTGTAGCCGACGCCGACGTGGTCGAGGATCTGCACCACTTGGCCCGAGAAACCGCACTGCGGAAATTGCGGCGTGCCCTTCATGAACAGCACGACGTCGTTCGACTTCACCTCGTTGTCGATAAATTGCTCGATGCTCATATTCGCTTCCTTCTGGGCAGGCCCCCTGCGGCGCTGCCTTGGCGGGACCGATCGGCCGATCTAACCCGTATACTGCCCTATATGTAATCCCAAACCCTTGTTTGTCCAAAGTAAAATGCCGGGGAGCTGGCATGCGGCAGGACGCCGTGGGGCCATCCTGACAGCAGCTGCCATAAGCTGACGGCAGCAATATCATAGTCGCATAAGGCTTTTTTCCTGAAACGGACGCCCTATCTAGGACGAACTGTGCCTTAGGAACCCGACCGCCGAAGCAACGTTCTCTCCCTGATTGGAGACCCTCGTGACGAAAACAGCCTCCGCCGCGGCGCCGCTTGCCGCCCCTGCCCCGTCACTGTTTTCCGATTCCGGCAGCCTCAGCCAGCGATTGGTGGACGCTTATCTCGCGGTGCGAAACGAGACCGAGCGGCGCGCCGCGCCCCTGTCGCCCGAGGACCAGTTGATCCAGTCGATGCCGGATGCGAGCCCGGCGAAATGGCACCGCGCCCACACCACCTGGTTCTTCGAGCAGTTTCTCCTCGGCGAGCATTGCGCGGGCTATCAGGTCTTTCACCCCGACTACGCCTATCTCTTCAATTCCTACTATGTCAGCGCCGGCCCCCGGCACGCCCGCGCCCAGCGCGGCCACCTCACCCGCCCGAGTGCCGATGAAGTCACGACGTATCGCAGGCACGTCGACGCTGCCGTCGTCAAGTTCTTCCAGACGACCGATGAAGCCACGCTGAAGAAGCTGGCGCCGCTGGTCGAGGTCGGGCTCAACCATGAGCAGCAACATCAGGAGTTGATGTACACCGACATCCTGCACGCCTTTGCGCAGAACCCGATCCCGCCCGTTTACGATCCGGCCTGGATCTTGCCCGCCTCGACCCGCAGCGGCGAGGAATGGGCAGCGCTCAACGAAGGCATCCACACCGTCGGGCATGCCGACGACAGCTTTCATTTCGACAATGAGAAGCCGGCGCACCGCGCGCTGGTCGGACCGGTCAAACTGGCGCGCAACCTCGTCAGCAATGCGCAATGGCTCGCCTTCATCGAAGACGGCGGTTACCGTACGGCGACGCTGTGGCTGATGGACGGCTTTACGACCGTCAGCAATGAAGGGTGGCAAGCGCCCGGCCATTGGCGAAAAATCGATGGCGAATGGAAGATCATGACGTTGGGCGGCCTGCAGGCGATCGACCTCAAGGCGCCCGTCTGTCATGTCAGCTATTACGAGGCCGACGCGTTCGCGCGCTGGGCCGGAAAGCACCTGCCGACCGAGATGGAATGGGAAGTAGCTGTTCGCGCCGGTCTGCTGAACGACGCCTTCGGCATCGTCTGGCAATGGACGCGCAGCTCGTATTCGCCCTACCCCGGCTACCGCGCCATTGAGGGCGCGCTCGGGGAATATAACGGCAAGTTCATGGTCAACCAGCTCGTACTGCGCGGCTCGTCGCTTGCAACTCCCGCCGGTCACAGCCGTATCACCTATCGCAACTTCTTCTATCCGCACCATCGCTGGCAATTCACTGGCCTCCGTCTCGCCGACTACGCCTGATTTTTCATCGTCGATCACGCGCGGAAGGCGCGTTCGGGAGAGTATCATGAACGTACACGCCCCCGCTTTGGCCGATCGCTTCGACGAGGCGACCTCCGCATTTGCCGGCGACGTCATCGGCGATCTCTCGAAGTTTCCCAAGAAACTTTCGCCGAAATATTTCTACGATGCCAAGGGATCGGAGCTGTTCGAGCAGATCACCGTGCTGCCGGAATATTATCCGACCCGCACCGAGCTCTCGATCCTGCGCGAGCACGGCGGCGAGATCGCAAGGCTGATCCCGCAGGGCGCGTCGCTGGTGGAGTTCGGCGCCGGCGCCACAACCAAGGTGCGGCTGCTGCTGGAGCGCTCGCGCTTTGCGGCCTATGTGCCGGTGGATATTTCAGGCGATTTCCTCAAATCACAGGCCGACGGCCTGCGCCGCGATTTCCCGGAGCTTGCCGTCTATCCGGTCGCCGCCGACTTCACCACAGCGTTTGCGCTACCGGACGCCGTCGCCGGCATGCCCAAGGTCGGTTTCTTTCCGGGATCGACGCTCGGCAATTTCGAGCCGCAGGAGGCTCAGGCCTTCCTGCGCAGCGCGCGCGAGATCCTCGGGCGCGGCGCGCAGATGATCATCGGCGTCGACCTCGAGAAGGACGAGCGCACGCTGTACGACGCCTATAATGATGCGGCCGGCGTGACCGCGCGCTTCAACCTCAATGTGCTGGAGCGCATCAACCGCGAGCTCGGCGGCAATTTCGACCTCTCGGGCTTCATCCACCGCTCGATCTACAACCGCGACCGCCATCGCATCGAAATGCACCTGATCAGCCGCAAGGCGCAGCGCGTGCGCGTGCTCGGCCATCATTTCTCGTTCCGCCCCGGCGAGAGCATTCACACCGAGAACAGCTACAAATACAGCTTTGACCGTTTCACCGCGCTGGCGCAGGCCTCCGGCTGGCAGGTCAAGGAGAGCTGGACCGACAAGCGCCGCATGTTCTCGGTTCATGCCCTGACGGCGTCTTCGGATTAGGTTGCGGGACCACGCCGCGCCGCGCTAGCTTCTCCCCGCCCTTTTTGGGGAATTGGGGGGAAGCCATGAATGTCGCCATTGTCTGCACCGCCCTGCTCGGCCTCTTGCTGTTCGGGCTCGGTTTGAATGTGTCGCTGCAGCGCCGGCAAAACCGGCGCGGTGTCGGCCATGAAGCCAACCCGGTCGATCCGCTTCATCGCGCGGTACGCGCGCATGGCAACACGGCCGAGTATGCACCGTTCTTTGCCGTGCTGTTTCTGTGGTACGCGACGAAGCCCGTGCCGGTCTGGATCCTCGTGACCATCGTGCTGGCGACGGTCGCACGCTACGCGCTTGCCGGCGCGCTGCTGTTCGGCCCAACGCTGAACCGGCCCAACCCGGCACGCATGTTCGGCGCGCTGTTCACCTACATCTGCGGACTTGCGCTGGCAGCGGGGCTGCTTGTCACCTGAGCCGCTCGCCTCAGTCCTTGTCCTCAGGTTTTCGCCCGAAATTTGTCGCGCGCGCCTCTGGGGCGGCGTGACGGCACGATCCGTGGCGCCGGCACCCAGACATCGTTGACGCGCTCGGCGCTGAGTAGCCAGGCATGGATGATCCGCCACTTGTCGTGGCCGCGTGACTGGAAATCCAGCAGCGGCGACTTGCTATCTTCCAATTCAAAAAAGAACTTCAGCGAATCCTTGCCGGTTGGGCCCCCTTGATCGATCGCCTGCTTGGCGACCCAGCGGTCCCATTCTTCGAGGATCAGAGCCTTTGCTTCATGTTGTTTCATAGGCGCGCAATCCCAGCCACGGGTGAGCGTGGGGGTGAGGGTTGTCGCGCTGGTCAGGGTTATGGCGAGAAGATGTCCAGCGCCGCCGCGCCTTAAACGACATCTTCTTCGTTACCGAAGGTGGCAGAGACTTATTAAACCTTTCTGAACTCTTGATCGAGTCCAGAATCGCTATGACCAGCGAATACCCTTTTGTGGTCGAAATTTTGACGCCGACTCAGATGATTTTCCGCGCGCGGCATGGCTGGGGTGAGTTAGTTCGTGCCAGGGGATGTAAGTATGAGCAACGCGTTTCCGCAAGAGACCGGGCAGCCTTCCCGGCCTGCAGCATCATTTCATAGCGAAGAAGATAACGACTGGGATGCCGGCATGGAGCACGACGTCGTGTCGTTGCTCGAGGAAAATGCACGGCTCCGCGCACTCGTCGTGCGGCTTTCCGATCTCGTGCTGAAGAGCGTCGTCGATCATAAATAGCGCTATTCTTCCGGCTTTCCGCGCAGCGACAGCGATTCCCACACCGCGACCATGACCATGATCGCGGTAGTGAGGATCGACAGCCATAGCGGCGACAAATCGTGTCCGAACCAGCCGAGGGCTGCGAACGCGATGATGCCGACGCCGTGGGAGAGCTGCAGAAAGCCGCGGATCGCGTGCTTGAACAGGATGGTCCCGACCAAAAACAGCAGCGGGCCGCCAACGGCCGCCAGCACTGTCTTGGTGTCGGAATGGCCGCCCGGATGCTTGAGCACGAGCTCGTCGGCGACGGCGGTCAAAATGATGCCGCCGACGATCGGCATGTGCAGATAGGTATAGGCCAGGCGCGCCAGCCGGCCGGATTCGGTCGACTTGGAAAGCTTCTCGGAGCCCGCCTCCGCGCCCCTGTGGAAATAGATCCACCACATGGCGATGCTTCCGACCAGCGCCGACAGGAATGCGGCGACATTCTCGTAACTCCACGTCAGCTCGGCAAAGGTCGCGCCCTGGACCA
Source organism: Bradyrhizobium sp. (assembly GCA_035278345.1). Classification (GTDB taxonomy): domain Bacteria; phylum Pseudomonadota; class Alphaproteobacteria; order Rhizobiales; family Xanthobacteraceae; genus Bradyrhizobium. Next base: position 8,035 of record DATEJC010000599.1, read on the forward strand.
CGATCGCTTCGCCGAGCGCGATGATGATGAAGCCGGCGCAGCGCTCGGCCATGTGGCCACCTTCGACCGCCCAGGCTTCGACCGAGGAAAAGCCGAGGCCCGGCGTCCAGAACCGCACCGCGGCAGAGACGTATTCGATGGCAAGCGCCGCGATCCACAGATAGAGCCGCGTCTCGCCCTCGGCGAGCCCGCCAAGGATCCAGAACACGGCGGAGAAGCACAGCCAGACCAGGATGCGGATCGCATTGTGACGCACCAGCGTGCGATGCTTGGGCGTCGCCAGCAGCCAGAACGCGGTACGGCCGATCTGCATCGCCGCATAGGCGCCGGCAAACCAGAGGCCGCGCTCCTCGAACGCCTTCGGAATTGTCGTCGACAGCACGAGGCCGCCGAGCATCAGCAGGAACAGCAGAATGCGAACCGGCGTCTGCTCGGGGTCGAGCCAGTTGGTGACCCAGGTGGTGTAGACCCACACCCACCACACCGCGAGGAACAGCAGCGTGACCTGCACCGCGCCGTGCGGCGTGAAATGATGCAGCAGCGTATGTGACAGCTGCGTAACGGCAAAAACAAAGACGAGGTCGAAGAACAGCTCGGCGTTTGTGACGCGGGCGTGCCGGTCCGGCACCAGGACGCGAAACATTGCGCCGCGTGGATTTTCCGCCGCCATGGCCCCTGCTCCCGCGTTTCGGGCCTAGCCCTCCGGCACGCCGGTTTGCAGCGCGAGCGCGTGCAGCACGCCGCCCATCTGGCCCTTCAGCGATTGGTAGACGATCTGGTGTTGCTGCACGCGGGACTTGCCGCGGAAAGATTCCGAGATCACGGTTGCCGCATAGTGGTCGCCATCGCCGGCCAGATCCCGGATCGTCACCTCGGCGTCGGGAATCGCTGCCTTGATCATCAATTCGATATCGCGGGCGTCCATCGGCATTCCAGCAGACCTCCTTATAGGGCTTCGAATCACGCCCCATTCGCGCGGGTGTGATATCCGAATCTACCGCGGACGACCTTCTAGGTCACGCGCCCCGGCACTATATTGCGGCCATCAACGGTTTGAAATCCGGCCGATTGTCCCGCAGCGATCACGACGGGCTGATCAAAATAGGCCAAAACCCATGAAACTCCCCGGTCCGGACCACCCGATCACGATCACGCCCAATCCGAAGCGGGTCCGCGTCTCCGCCGGCGATGTGGTTGTCGCCGATACCATCCGTGCGCTGACCCTGAAGGAGGCGCGCTATCCCGCCGTGCAATATGTGCCGCGCGCGGACGCCAACATGGCGCTGCTGGAGCGCACCGAGCGGACGACGCATTGTCCCTACAAGGGGGATGCGAATTACTTCTCGATCAGGGCCAATGGCACGACGCTGGAGAATTCGACCTGGACATATGAGAACCCGTTTCCCGCGATGACAGAGATCGCGGGGCGTCTGGCGTTCTATCCGGACAAGGTGAGGGTCGAGGAAATGGGATAGCGCGACGCCCTCTCCCCATCGCAATGACGGTAGCGGCCGGTCAACCCGGCTACGCCCTGAAGATCGTGAGCCCGAGTATCAGCAGCACCAGGAAGATCACGACGAAGATGTAGAACAGGACACGCGCGATGTCGGCCGATGCCGCGGAGATGCCGGTGAAGCCGAGCAGGCCCGCGATAATCGACACCACGAGGAAGATCAGCGCCCATTTCAGGATGGTCATAGCCCGGTCTCCAGCGTTGCAGCCGCCGGACCAACTTTTCCGAACTGCACAGGTTCCTGAGCGGCGGACGCCCCTTGGGCCTTGCCCTATCCGGTTCCCGCTGAGAAATTTGGCTTACAAAGCCTGCCGGGGGGCCCCATGACGACCGTTTCATCCACCGAGGTTGCAGCTCACGCTGCGCCGAAGGCCAAATCGCGCAACCTGTCGCTTGATCGCGCCCGCACCTTCCTGACGCTGGTGGTGCTGCTGCATCATGCCGTGATCCCCTACACCTATTTCGGCCATACCGACGCGAAGTATTTCTTCGGCTTCGACATGATCGTGCTCGCCACCGACAGCTTCTTCATGGCGATGTTCTTCTTCCTGTCGGGCCTGTTTGCCTGGTCGGGCATCGCCCGCAAGGGACCGGCGAGCTACCTGGCGGATCGCCTGCTGCGGCTCGGCCTGCCATTCGTGATCTGCGCCTTCACGGTCATTCCGCTCGCCTATTACGCCATTTCGCTGCGGCACCATCCCGAGATCGGCTTTTCGCAGTATTGGTGGAATATGATCACCAAGGGCCCGTGGCCGAGCGGGCCGATCTGGTTCCTCTGGGTTTTGTTCGCCTTCGACCTGGTGGCTTGCCTGCTGTACCGGCTGCGACCCAACCTGCTCGATCCGATCAATCGCCTTTCGCTGCACGGCCGCCGCCGGCCCGCCGAGTTCTTCGCGGTCATGCTTGCCGTCACGGCCGCGTTCTACGTTCCCGGCCTCGTGCACTACGGACCGGGCAGCTGGTTCGAGTTCGGACCGTTCTCGGTGCAGCATGGGCGCGTGATGCTCTATGCGAGCTATTTCTTTTTCGGCGCCGGCATCGGCGTCGCCAACATGGACCGCGGGCTGCTAGCGGCGGATGGCCGGATGGCGAAGGTCAGCTGGGACTGGATGGTGCTCGCGATCGTGCCGTATTGCCTGCTCTGGGGGCTGATCTTCATCAAGCGCGAAATACTCGGCAATCCGTCGCCGCTGCCGGACTGGTATGAAGCGATCTATGCCTTCTGCTTCACTGTCTTCAGCGTGGCCATCATGTTTCTGATCCTGGCCTTTTTCCAGAGGTTCAGACAATCGGGCTCGGCCAGGCTGCTCGATCCGATGCAGGCGGACGCCTACGGCATGTTCCTGGTGCACTACCCGATCGCGCTGTGGCTGCAGTACTGGCTGTTCGACTACGATCTGCCGGCAATCGTGAAGGCTGCGATCGGATTCGTGCTGACCGTCGCGTTCAGCTGGGCGCTGACGCGCGCGCTGCGGCAGATTCCGGGGGCGACAAGGGTGTTGTGAGGCACGCCACCTCCTCGCCGTCATTGCGAGGAGCGAAGCGACGAAGCAATCCATGCCACCGCAAGCGGGCAGAGGATTGCTTCGCGGAGCCTGTCATCCGGCGGCGCTTCGCGCCGACCGGGTGGCTCGCAAGGACGGGAGAGAACTAACCCTTCCCGCTCATATAGTTCGGCAGCCAGCTTTCGAACGCCTTCGTCAGCGCCGCGATTGCAACCGGTGCTTC
>DATEJC010000600.1:0-2420 GCA_035278345.1 Bradyrhizobium sp.
CCCGACGCGGACGTCCTGCAGGCTGCGCGGCATGCCAAGGCCGCGGATGAAGGTATCGAGCACGTCGCCGGCGTCCTTGCCGGGCTGCCCCATCGCTTCGGCGACCAGCGCCTGGCGTCCCGCATTGGCGGATTTGTTCCAGCGCATCACCGCGGGCAGCATCACGCAGGAGGTATAGCCATGCGGCACGCCAAAGCCGCCGCCCAGCACGTAGCCGATGCCGTGGCTCGCTCCCATCGGCACGCCGCCGGACAGCGGCGCCATCGAAAGCCAGGTGCCGATCTGGCAATCCAGCCGCGCCTCGATGTCGTTGCCGTCGGCTTTCACGCGCGCAAGACCCTGCGTCAGCATTGCGAGGCCCTTCATCGCCTGCGCGTCGGAATAGGGATGCGCCTCGCGCGCGCAGATGCCTTCCACGCAATGATCCACTGCGCGGATGCCGGTGGAGAGGAACAGCCATTCCGGCGTGTGCACGGAAAGCCAGGGATCGAGGATGGCCGCGCGCGGAACGGTCAGCGTATGCCGCAGCATCTGCTTGATGTGCGTGCGCTCGTCGGTGACGCCTGCAATGTGGCTGAACTCGCCGCCGGCAATCGTGGTGGGCACGCTGATCTGCCGCACGGCAGGCGCCTTGAGCGGCGGCTCCTCGCCGCCCCTGGTGCGGATGCTGTCGATACCTTCAATGGTCGAGACATCGTTGGCGAGGCAAAGCTGCACCGCCTTGGCGCCGTCGGTGATCGAGCCGCCGCCGACGGTGACGATCAGATCGGCCTTGGCATCGCGGGCCTGGTTGGCGGCGGCAATCACCGCTGCGCGCGGCGTATGCGCCGGCATCCTGTCGAAGGTGCCGACGCACCGCGCGCCCATTGCCTCACGTATTCTTGCGATCTCGGAAGTTTCGCGGTTGAGCGTCCCGCTCACCATCAGGAAGGCGCGTTTGACGCCCAGTCGGTCCAGCTGCTCGACGACAGCTTCGGCGGCATGGCGCCCGAACACGACCTCGTCCATGGCGCCGAATACGACACGGCCCTTGTGCACGATGTCCTCCCTGGGACTTTATTGTTAGGCCGAAATTAGCGGAGGAAACTTGCGTCGTCACGCTCCGTCATTCCCGGGCTCGCGCTGCCCGCGCCCCGGAATGACGACCAGGCCTGGCGTGCCGCAGGGAGGGCTCGCTCACCGCAGCAGCAAGCGGAACTCTGCAGCAGGAATGGGCGAACCGGCATCGTATGCCGCAAGTCAAGATACGGGCAGGCCGTGAAGCACAACAATTTTGCTTGATTGCAGCTGCATCTTGCAGAGACTGAGTGGCAATCTCATCTATCGCCACACCGAGGTGGCTGCCGCAGCAAGCGGCAGGGTTATGAGGGGGTCGACTTGAGCGCAGAGCATTCAGGTCCAGGGAAGATTTCCAGCCTCCAAACGTTGCGCCGCTTTTCACCGCTGGCCGTCTTGCTGGCTGCGAGCCTGTCGGGCTGCGGCGACAAGCCGGCGCAACAGGCGGCGCCTGCACCGCCCCCGGTTACCGTCGCGCAGCCGACCAAGCGTGTCGTCACCGATTGGGACGAATTCACCGGCCGCTTCGAGGCGATTGAGGAAGTGCAGGTCCGCGCCCGGGTCGGCGGCTTCGTCGATTCCATCCAGTTCAAGGATGGCGACTTCGTCAAGCCGGGCGACTTGCTCTATGTCATCGACTCCCGTCCGTTCGAGGCGGTCGCGCTGCAGGCGGACGGCCAGCTGGCCGACGCACGCGCCAAGGCGGAGCTGGCGCGGCGCGAGCTCGAGCGGGCGCTCACGCTGGTCACGACCAGCGCCGTCTCCGAGTCCATCGTCGACCAGCGCCGGCAGACCTTGCAGGCCGCGCATGCCGCCGAGATGCAGGCCGAAGGCGCGTTGAAGGCGGCGAAGCTCAACATCGAGTTTACCCATGTGATGGCGCCGATCGCGGGCCGCGTCAGCCGCCATCTCGTCAGCACCGGCAACCTCGTGCAGGGCGCCGACGGCGGCGCGACGCTGCTCACCTCGATCGTCTCGCTCGATCCGATCTACATCTATTTCGACATGGATGAGGCGACCTACCTGAAATACAACAAGCTCTGGTTCGAGGGAAAACGGCCAAGCTCGCGCGACACCGCCAATCCCGTGCACATCACGCTGGCAAACGAGACCAGGCCGTCGCGCGAAGGCAAGATGGACTTCCTCGACAACCGCCTCGACGTCTCCACCGCCACCCTGCGCAGCCGCGCCATCGTTCCCAACAAGGACATCTCGATCCTGCCCGGCCAGTTCGGCCGCGTCCGCCTGGTCGGCAGCGCGCCCTATGAGGCGCTGCTGCTGCCGGATGCGGCGATCGCGACCGACCAGTCGCGCAAGATCGTGTTCGTGGTCAACAACGAGAACGTCGTCGAGGTGCGGACGGT
>DATEJC010000601.1:0-36136 GCA_035278345.1 Bradyrhizobium sp.
CTCCTGTCGTGACACGCAACATGGACATCCCCAGCCGGGAAGGGCAGTGGATTTTCGTCCTCCCTCTTCGGTCGAGTAGAGCTTTACGTCCGCGATGAGTTGAGGTGACATTCCTCGCAACAGCTCCGCTCGCCCCATCTCGGTCCGTCCCTGACGATTTCGATACTCTTATCGTTGCTGATCTTCTGGCGCGACGCAACGGGCGCATTAAACCGCTCCCGGCACCGGCTATGGGAAGGCATGGCGGAGACATAGTGCATGGGTCGCGGCGCGCCACGCCGTTCCCGGAATCGATCGAAAGGGCAGCCATGGAAGGGTAACGGGATCGCCCCGGAATCGCCGTAGCGCAACATCGCAGTCCGTCGCGGGTTATCCGGCCGGATCGCTTGGGCGGCCGCAGCATCATAGCGCTACGGCGAAGCAATAGTGCCCATCTTCATCGGCCGTGGCGCGCCAGCCGATAGCACGAGCCCCATGGCGCAATGCCGGCAATCGCTTCCGCCCGGTCATCCGGAACGCAGTATGGCGGCACAGCTTGCAGACACAGCACAGTTGCCTTAGTTTTTACCGCTCGTAGCAAGCAGCGCGCCACACTGCCTGCTCGCGGCCGCCTGAACGTCGGCCAGCAACTCTGGGGCTGAGGGTTTGCAAATGGCCAGATCAGTCGCGCCCCCGCCGCTATCGGCCGGGGCAGATGACGACAAAGACGACCTTGATGACGAGGAACAGTTCGAAACGGCTCCGCCACGGCAAGCGGTGCGTATGGTGGATTGGCTCCAATGCATCAAGCTACCAGTCGGCCTGATCTTCTCTCCTCTGATAATCATTGTCGCTCTTTTGTTCTTTGTAGAGTTATCACCGCGTGCCCTTTCAAAATCACAAGTTGACGCCATTTTCTATTCTTCGTTCGCACTCGCTCTTCTCGGCCCAATTTCATTCATAGCGCAAATTCGCGGCTTCGCTTTCAACGGCGAACAGGACCGCCTATCTTTTCCCCGGTATGTCCTTCGGAGAAGCATCCGACTGTCTGAAATTCACGACGCCAACTGCCAGACGACCACCAAGCCTGCCTTCCAGATAACCAACACCATCATTGGATTGGTCTCCGTTGGCAACATTAAGGGCCTGGGCACGACCAAGCGCTATTTTGTGAATCTGTCAGGGGATTTCGGCGCCCGCCGCATCGTCTTTCATACGAAATACAAGCGCGACCAGTTTCTCAGCCTGCTTCGAGGTTTCGCTCCGCAGTGCCGGATCACACGTTGGGTGTGAGGCATGCGGACCGCGAGACGTCGCTTCTCCTCTGCCGTTAGGCGCTTCTACCGGGCCCTCAAAGAACCGTGTCTGGAGCGCCAGCAAATTCTTTATCCTGCGCGCCCGACAGAATCGCGCAGACATCAATTAAAGCCGCACCGATACGCCGCTCAGCCTGCTGATCAACGCAATCAAATTGCCGGCTCCGGCTGGCGAATGGAAGGCGCCGCTGCCTGCGCGCCCTGTCGCCCTCGCCACGCCGACCGGAATCAGCTGGGCGACGGCGCGGAAGACCTGGTAGTAGCGCACGGCCTCATCATCGAGCGGACGGCGCGCGCGATAGGCGTTCGCGTAGCGTTTTAGCGCCGAGGCGATGGCCGCCTGCGCGGCTGGACGCAGCGGCCACGGCAGCGCGATGGGCACGGCGGAAATATTGGCGATCGCCGAACCGACATCCATGGCGGGCTCGGCGATGACCACGTTGGCCCAATCGATCACTCCGGTGGGCTTGCCGTTGTCGGCGAGAACGTTGAGCGGATGAAAATCGCCGTGGCAGATCGTGGCCTCTGCCGCCTGCGCGGGTCGATGCTGATCAAGCCAGGCGAGGCTCGCGTTCAGCCCGGTCAGCGCGCATCGCTCGGCAGTTGCTCTCAATCGTGCGAACTGACCCTCGAAGGTGATCATTCGCGCGTCGATGCCCGCGGCCGTCACGGCCTGCAGCAGGGTTTCCGCGGGCAATTGATGCAGCCGGATCTGCATCTCCACCCATTCATCGATGATCGCGCTGAGGACGGACGGAAGGCTGAGCAGCAACCGCACCCGCTCCGGGAGCGAGCTGCCCGCGCCGAAACCCTCGACGGCATGAGCCAGCGTCCGTCCAGGCACCCGCTCCATGATCATGAAGGGGCCGCCAAGGATGGAGGGATCGCCTTCGGTCGCCATCACGCGCGGTGCGAGATAGCCCATGTCGGCGAGCGTATTCTGGACGACGGTTTCGAGCTTCACGCGCTCTGGATCGGCACCCGCGCGGCTCAGCCGCAGGATCAGGGGCCCGGCGAGCGGAGGCGGAACATGATCGAGCGCGAAGCCAAAGATCGTCGTGTCAAAGCCGCCCTGAATGCGCTGCGGCCCGGCCAGATACACCGCATCAGGACAGTCAAAGGTCCGCGCCAGATGATGCAGCAGCCGTTTGGCTATGTCTGAATCATCGAGCTCCGGCATCGGGCTACTTGTGCTCCATCTGCCACGAGCCATCCCACTTCGCCGGCGGATTGGCGGCGAGCTGGTCGATGCGCGCGAGCAGCGCGAGCGACGGGCCGTCGCCGGGAGAGGCTTCCAGCGCGGCGTTGAAGGCGCTCTTCGCCTCGGCCCAGCGGGCGGCGCGGTAGGCGGCGAGCGCCGCGGCGTAGCGGCTGCGCAGCTGTTGTTGCTGCGGCGTCAGTGCGCCGCTGCGCGACATGATCTCGAAGATCGTCTGCGGCGCACTCTGACCGACGACGGTGACGCGATCGATTTCGCGCAGCTCAAAGGCCGAGCCGAGCGCGGCGGCGGTGCCTTCCGCGATCAGGACGCGCGTGCCGTAGACCTTGTTGGCCCCTTCCAGGCGCGAGGCAAGATTCACGGCGTCGCCCATCACCGTGAAGCTCATCATGAATTCCGAGCCGATGCTGCCGGTGAGCACTTCGCCGGTGGCGATGCCGATGCGGATATCGCATTCGACGGGAATCGAGCGCATGCCGAGCAGCTCGGGCAGTTGCGTGCGCAGCGACGGCACGCGCTCGGCCATGTCGACCGCGGCGGCACAGGAGAAGCGCGCCTGGTCAACCTCGTCGATGAAGGGCGGGCCCCAATAGGCCATGATGGCGTCGCCGATATATTTGTCGATGATGCCGCGGTGGCTGCGGATCGGCTCCGACATGGTCGAGAGATAGCAGTTGACGACCTTGACCAGCCCCTGCGGCGTCATGCCCTCGCTCATCGCGGTAAAGCCCTTCATGTCGCAGAACAGGATCGTCATGACGCGACGCTGGCCCTGGGTCAGCGCGACCTCGGGACGGTCAATCAAGCCTTCGACGACCTTGGGGTCGATGTAGCGGCCGAAAGTCTCGCGGATGCGCTCGTTGCGGCGCAGCTGCTCGACCATCCGGTTGAAGGCGGCAGAGAGCTGGCCGATCTCGTCCTCCGTGGAGACGTCGATGGAACGGTCGAGCCGGCCGGCCTCGATCTCGCGTGTGCCCTGCAACAGCTGCCGCACCGGGCGGGTAATGCCGCTGGCGACCAGCAGCGAGAAAATCCAGCCGACCGCCGCGGCAAGCGCCGTGACGATGGCGGAGACGATGATGGCCTGACGCTGATTGCCGATCACCGTCGTCGTGGCGGCGAAGACCTGCGACAGCATGTCGGCGCGGATGGCTTCGATCTTGCCGACGAACTGGTCGCGCAGCGCATCGACCTGCGCGAGGACGCTGCGGGCCTCCTCGAACTTGCCGTCGTCGAGCGCCTTCCTCAGCTTGGCGTCTTCGGCGGCAAGGTCGCGGCGAAGATCGGTGACGGCGATGTCGATGCGCGTCTCGATTCGTGCCAGCGCGGCGTTGTCGGAAGGCGTACTCTTGTCGGCGATGATGTCGTTGATCAGTTGCCGCGCAGCAGTGGTTTCCCGCTCGACCTCGCCGTCCTTGGCGAGAAACGCTTCCAGCCGGGTCTTGTAGCCCTCCTCGTCCGGCGGCACCTGCATCTTGGCGATCACCATCCGCCGCAAGGCCAGCGCCCGCTCCAGCGAGCGGATATTGGCGCGCGCGAGATTGCCGTAGGCGGGGATGTAACGGTTGGTCAGTTCGTCGAGGAGATGGCCGACCTGCGCCGACATGAACATCGACAGCGCCGAGGTGATCACCATCAGGATGATCAGCGCGAGCGCAACGCCGACGATCTTGCGCCGGATCGACTGGCTGAACAGTGAAAAGGATTTGACGACGCCTCGGATGGACTGCGGCGAGGTCGGGGAAGCGGAAACTGGCTGTTTCAACGACGGGTCCTGCACGACAAATCGAACCAGCCAGCAATACGCCGCACGCCGATCCCGATCAACGGCGCGGGGCAAGCGTGCCGCGCATCGCCACGATGCGCGGCCAAATCGATCAATAGCAGAGCTGGACCAGGCGGCGGCGCAGTCCCCACGGGGTCATGACCGTCCGGTACACCCAGTAGCAGTCGCCGCCATAGCCGCCGTAATAATAGGGATAGTCGTAGCCGTACCAGGGATAACCAAGGCCGATACCGAGGCCGACCAGTCCCGCACCGCCCCAACCACGGCCGCGCCAGCCTGCCCCGCGCCAGCCGCCACCACGCCATCCACCACCGCGCCAACCCATCCCGGCACCGCGCATGCCAATGCCCCCGGCGCGAATGCCGCCAACGCCGATGCCTCGGGCGATGCCACCGCCGCCGCGGATGCCGCCAAATCCACCACCACCGCGGAAGCCGCCGCCACCGCGGGCCCCGCCCATGCCCATGCCGCCTCTCGCCAATGCACCCGATACCGACATCGCGGCGACGACGAACACGGCAAGAATGGTCACGATTGTTTTGCGAAGCATGGCTGCTGCTCCCTGCGGGACGCAAAAAATGAACCGCTTTGGCCAACGCGTCCCGGCGCCCCGATCCATTGAGCTTAGCCACTTTTTCGGACCGCCGCCATCCAGGGGTTGTGCTGCCCCGCGGCAAAACGCGGCGAGCCGAACTAGCGCAGCCCCAGCAGGGAACGACGATACAAGCTGCCGCGGGCTTCCGCGCGGCAGACATAGCTGCCTTCGAAGCCGCGGCCATAGCGCCGCTGCCCTTTGCTGTAGTAGATGCCCCTGGCGAGATCGAGCCACACCACGACGTCCTTGGGGCAATAGCGCTGCGCCTGCGCCTCGCTGCGGAACGGCGTCAGAGGCATGGCGCGCGCTGCGCCGCCGGCGCCGAGCATGATCAGCGCGGCGAGGAAGATCGTGGAGCCTGCAAGGTGCCTGCGCATCGATCGTCCTGCAATCAGCAAAGCAACTTCTTCAGCTTCGCCACCGCGCTGTCGGGTGTGGTGAGCACCGGCCGGCCAGTGGCCGTGGCCACCAGACCGGCGGCCGGCGCCATGCTGTATTGCGCAAGCGCGATCACGTCGCAACCGCGCAGATCCTTTGCAGCCTCCACCACCAGGCGGTCGTGTTCAGCGCGATCGCCGTGGTCGAGCGCGGCCAGCGCGCCTTCGGCAAGTTTCGGCACCAAGTCGACGGAGGCCGGGAATTCCGGCGGCATCGAAGCCAGCGTCGGCGCAAAGGTCGAGAGCAGGCCGACGCGGCGCGCCGTCGAGGCCGCCTGCTCGATCATGGCTTCATTGGGCTTGAGCACCGGCATCGGCGCATGCGCGCGCGCCACCGCCTCGATGCAGGGGCCGAAGGCCGAGCAGGTGAACAGGATCGCGTCCGAGCCGGTCGATGTGGCGTAGCGCCCGAGATTGAGAAAGCGTTCGGTCATGGCGTCCGACAGCCCGCCGTCGCGCGCCAGATCCGCCGAGAGCGAATCGTCGAGCAAATTCATCAGCCGTGCTTCCGGCCACAGCCTTGCGAACGAGGCCTCGATCGGCACAATCGAATGTTTCAGGGCATGGATCAGGGTAATGCGCATGCGGCGCAGTCTCGCCGTCATAGCGCCAGTGTCAACCCGCGAAAAGGGGGAGTTAAGGCGCTCACCGTCCATCGTCTCGGCCGACCGCAATCCGAGCGGATGACGGCCAGCCTTGCGAATTCTGCGCGGCGGCTTGCCGCTACACTTTGACCAGGCTCTCGAACCCGCCATAGATCATCCGCTTGCCGTCGAAGGGCGCCTTGCTTGCATCCATCATCACCTTCAGGCGCGGGTCGGCCATCACCTTGGCGTTGATCTTGTCGCGTGCGGCACGCGATTTGTAGGTGATCCAGGCGAAGACAACGGTCTCGTTGGGCTTCTTCTTCACGGCGCGCGGAAACGACGTCCACTTGCCGACCTTGACGTCGTCGGCGACCCATTCGCGGTAGTCGAGCGCGCCATGCTCGCGCCAGACCTTGCCGCACAGGACAGACAGCTTCTTGTAGGCGGCGAGATTTTTCTTCGGGACTGCGACGATGAAGCCGTCGACATAGGCCATGGGGAGTTCCTTCCTTCGATTGTCATTCCGGGGCGATGCAAAGCATCGAACCCGGAATCTCGAGATTCCGGGTCTGGTGCTCGCGCACCATCCCGGAATGACGTGCCCAAAAATTCCAGCGGGATAGCGCGCGCTTCAGCTATGGCAGCATGATGCCTGAGCGGGCGACGGCTGGTACTGGTCACGTAGCCGCACCCAATCCATCGGATAGGGCAGGCCCTCTTCGTGGCGGCCGAGCGGCGTGAGATCGAGATAGTGATAGGCCGCGTTCATCATGTCGAGGCCGCGAGCGAAGCAGGAATAGGTGTTGAAGATGTGGCCTGCCTCGTCACGGAAGAACACGCTGATGCCGGGCGCATCCTCGATGCCGAAGCCGGAGGTGCCGAAATTGTAGCCGGTATGGCCGGCCTTGATCTCGTCCGGCGTGAACGACACCGCGAAATCGTAGTTGAAGTCGCTGCCTGCAGACGAGTACCAGTCGAAGGTCCAGCCCATCCGCCGCTTGAAAGCCTCGAGCTTTTCCAGCGGCGCGCGGGAGACCGCAACCAGCGTGGTGTCGCGCGCGGCCAGATGCGGGATCATGCGCTCAAAACCATCGGCCCAGAACGAGCAGCTCTTGCAGCCTGCGTCCCAGTCGGGCGCGAACATGAAGTGCTGCACGACAAGCTGCGGCCGGCTTTTGAAGAGCTCCGCGAGCTTTGCTTTTCCGCCCGGTCCGTCGAACGCATAGTCCTTGTCGACCTTCACCCAGGGCAGCGCGCGGCGCTCCTCGGCTAGGCGGTCGCGCGCCCTGGTGAATTCCTTTTCATGCGCCATGTGGACCTTGCGAGCCTCGATCCATTCCTCGCGCGAGACGATGCTGTGCGGCTGCATGGTTGGCTCCATAAGTTCAGGCGAGAACATTCTCCAGCTGGTCGAACAGCTCGTTCCAGCCCTTGGCGTGATTGTCGCGCGCGGCCTCGTCGAAGAACTGTTCGTGGGTGAAGATCATCAGCGCGCCGGCGCCGTCGGGCTTGATCGACACCGTCACCAGCGACTCGCGCTCGGGCGTGGAATGCCAGGCCCAACTGAACACCAGCCGCTCGTTTGGCACGACTTCGCGATAGACGCCGCCGACCTCGGAATGCTCACCGGATTCCATGTCGAAACTGACGTGGTAGCGGCCACCGACGCGAAGGTCGAGCTGGGCGCGCATGCTGCCCGGCTTCGCCTTCGTCGTGCAGAACCAGGCGATCAGCTTTTCCGGGTCGGTCCACGCGGCCCAGACTTTTTCCGGCCGCGCGCGGAAACGCCGCGTGAGGGTGAGGCTTGGGCGATCGGCGAGGCCTGACTTGGCGAGGGCTGGTTGGGCCATGGTTCTTCCTCCAGAAGGGCGGCGAGGCGGTCAAAATTTTCGGACCAGAAGCGCGCGTAGCGAGTGAGCCAGTTCATCGCCTGCTCCATCGGCTGAGCGGTGAGCCGGCAGGCCACCGTGCGGCCTGTTTTCTCGCGCGCGATCAGGCCGGCATCCGACAGAACGTCGAGATGCTTCATGATCGCGGGCAGCGACATCGGAAACGGCTGGGCCAGCTCGCTCACGGAGAGGCTTTCCTTCTCGACCAGCCGCGCCAGCAAGGCGCGACGGGTCGGATCGGACAACGCCGCAAAGGTGCGATCCAGCCTGGTGTCCTGATACTTAACCATCGAGTTTAGTATAAGCGCAAAGCAAAGCGAGTCAAGCGACTCGCATTGCATTTAGTACGGGTAGTACCGCGGCGCCCGGCGAGGCTGCACGCCGAAGGCGACGCGCGGATTGATGCCGCAATAAGCCAATAGGCCGGATGCCGTCGCCATGCAGGCGGCGTAGGTCTGGTAGGAACAGTCGCCGGGGTAGCCGGTTTGCCGGCCTTGCAGGCAGTAGGGGTAGTCGTAAGCGGCAGCCGGCGCAGAGCCGGTTACACTCGCAGTGCCTGCCGCCAGCACGGTAAGTATCGCGAACATGGTTTTACGCATGGCCATTATCTCCTTTGGATGGCCGCGTCCCCCTGCCCGCTGAACACCACGGCGCGCGGAATAGTTCCGTGCGCCAGATCACACTACTCGACCTTGAGACCTGCGCCTTCGACCACCTTCCGCCACTTCTCGGTCTCGGCGACGATGTCCTTGCCGAACTGCTCCGGCGTTTGAATCAACGGCTCGCCGCCGAGCTCGGTCAGGCGGGCCTTGATCGCCGGCTCGGCGAGGATCGAATTGATCTCCGCGTTCAGCTTGGTGATGATCTCCTTCGGTGTTTTCTTCGGCGCACCGACACCGAACAGCGCGCTTGCCTCATAGCCCGGCACGGTCTCGGCCAGCGGCGGCACATCAGGCAGCTGCGGCGTGCGCTGCAGCGAGGTCACCGCCAGCGCGCGGAGCGAGCCGCCCTTGATGTGCTGCAGCACCGACGGCATGTTGTCGAAGATCACCTGAACCTGGCCGCCGATCAGATCGGTCAGCGCAGGAGCGGCGCCGCGATAGGGCACGTGAGTCATCTTGGCGCCGGTCATCGCCATGAACATCTCGCCGGAGAGATGCACCGACGTGCCGTTGCCGGACGAGGCCAGGTTCACCTTGCCGGGATTGGCCTTCACATAGGCGATGAACTCCGCAACGGTCTTTGCCGGCACGTCCTTGTTGACCGTCATCACGTTCGGCACGCGGTTGAAGGAGGCGATCGGCGCGATGTCGTTCGGGAGGTTGAACTTCAGGTTCGCATACAGCGATGTGTTGATGTAGTTCGCAGGATTGACCAGCAGCAGCGTGTAGCCGTCGGGTTCCGCATTGATCACCGATTCGGTGGCGATGTTGTTGCCGGCGCCGGGCTTGTTCTCGATCACGAATTGCTGGCCGAGCCGCTCCGACAGCCGCTGGCCGATCAGACGCGCGATGATGTCGGTGGCGCCGCCCGGCGGATAGCCGACCACCCATTTCACCGGCCGGGTTGGATAATCCGCGGCGATCGCAGCGCCGATCGGGGCAGTAGCCGCAGCGGCGAGCGCGAAAAAGCCAACGGATAGGCTGAGCGCGGAACGGCGTGAAATCATGAAAATTTCTCCCTGCGGACCGGGTGCTATGCCCGGCCCTTGTCTGTTGAAGTCGAAGCGGGCCGCGTTGTAACAAACAACGCCAAGGGCGGCCAGTGCGACAGATAAGCCGCAAACCACGACGAAAGGATGAGGTCATGTCCGTGAAGGTCAATGCGCTCGATCACCTCGTGATCAACGTCGCGGATGTGCAGCGTTCCGCAAAATGGTACGCAACCATTCTGGGCATGGAGATCAAGGTGTTCGATCCCGGCAACGGCAAGACGCCGCGGACTTCGCTGGTGTTCGGCAATCAAAAAATCAACGTGCGGCCGCGCGATGCCGACAAAGTGGAATGGTTCACCGCCGACCACGAGGCGCCCGGCAGCGACGACCTCTGCTTCCTTACCTCGAGCACGCCGGAACAGGTGGTCGCGCATTTGAAGGCGAATGGCGTGAAGATCGAGGAAGGCCCGGTGGCCAAGCAAGGCGCCCGCGGCACGCTGCGCTCGGTCTATTGCCGCGACCCGGACGGGAGCCTGATCGAGATTTCGTCGTATGAGTGACGGAGCAAGCTAATACCGTCATTGCGGGCTTAGCGAAGCAATCCAGCTATCAGCGCGCGGCGCTATGGATTGCCTCGTCGCTTCGCTCCTCGCAAATGACGAGGCGATAGCCCTATCCCTCGACCTAGCATTTGCCCGCCGAGCGATCCGATGGCAGAAGACTCCTGCCCAAGACAACAATCAGCGGCCCGAAGGCCGCGCGGGAGGAAGCATGGTCCATTCACGGCAGGCGCCAGGCGTTATCAGCCCCTTCGACGGGCTCGACGTGCCCTGGCTGCTGAAGATGCGCGCCGAGGTACGGCGCGACCATCCGTTCCTGATCTGGGTGCCGTTCGATGCGCCGGCACGAAAATGGTCCTATGGCGAATTCCATGAGCGCGTCGGCGCGCTCGCCGCAGGACTCGCCAGACGCGGCATCAGGCAGGGGGAATATGTCCTGATCCATCTCGACAATTGCATCGAGGCAATGCTGGCCTGGTTTGCCTGCGTCGAGCTCGGCGCCATTGCGGTGACCACCAACACGCGCTCGGCCGCCGCCGAGATCGCGTATTTTGCGGACCATTGCGGCGCGGTCGCCGCGATCACGCAGCCGGCTTACGCCGAGCTGGTCTCCGCCAATTGCAAGAACATCCGCTGGATGGCGGTGACTTCGCACGATGCGGGCGCGGCGCCGAAGCAGGTACCGCAACGCGGCGACAGTTTTGAGCTGTTGTTCGCGGACAGCGCCGACCGGCCGCGCCGCGCCACCGATCCGCTTGCGCCCTGCAGCGTGCAATATACCTCCGGCACCACGTCGCGGCCGAAGGCCGTGCTGTGGACACATGCCAACGCGCTGTGGGGCGCCAAGATCAACGCCGCGCATGAAGATCTGCACCAAAGCGACGTGCACCAGACTTACCTGCCGCTGTTCCACACCAACGCGCTCGCCTATTCGATGCTGGCGAGCCTGTGGGTCGGCGCGACCTGCATCATCCAGCCGCGCTTTTCCGCCAGCCGCTTCTGGCCGATTGCCCTGGAGCATGGCGCGACCTGGACCTCGACGATCCCCTTCTGCATCAAGGCGCTGCTCGAGCACGAGATCCCCAGGCAGCACAAGTTCCGGCTCTGGGGCACCGCGGTCAACGAGCCGCCGCCCTTTGCCGCTTTCGGCGTCAAGATGATCGGCTGGTGGGGTATGACCGAAACCATCACCCACGGCATCGTTGGCGAGGTCGATCAGCCCAACATACCGATGTCGATCGGCCGCGCCGCGCCGGAATATGTCATCCGCATCACCGACGATGACGGCTCGCCGACCAAGGTCGGCGACACTGGCAACCTCTCGATCAAGGGCATCCCGGGCCTGTCGCTGTTCGCGGAATATCTGCACAACGAAAAGGCCACGCGCGAGAGCTTTGACGAGCACGGCTTTTTCCTGACCGGCGACCGCGTCACGCTGCTGGAAAACGGCTTTGTCAAATTCGGCGACCGCGCCAAGGACATGCTCAAGGTCGGCGGCGAAAACGTCGCGGCGTCCGAGATCGAGCAGGTGATCGCGGTGATTCCGGGCGTGCGCGAGGCCGCGGTGGTCGCCAAGAAGCATCCGATGCTGGACGAGGTGCCGGTCGTGTTCATCATCCCGCAGGATGGTGTGGCGAAGATGCCGGCCGATCTGCACGACAAGGTGCTCGCCACCTGCAAAAGCGCGCTTGCCGACTTCAAGGTGCCGCGCGAGATCCGCTTTGTCGACGACATGCCGCGCTCGACGCTGGAAAAGGTCGCGAAGGCGGAGTTGAGGAAGATGCTGGGGTAAGCGCGCTAACGTCCCACACCGTCATTGCGAGGAGCGAAGCGACGAAGCAATCCAGCTTCCCAGCCGCAACAAGAAAGCTGGATTGCTTTGCTTGCCTCGCAATAACGCGCGGAGAGGTCTTACCCAATTCCCACGGCTACCGGCCGGAACGCCTGCAGCAATTGCTGGTCGACCTGGCCGCTCATCTCTTCCATGATGGTGAACGCCTTCAGCCGCGTATAGGGCACGCGGTAGGAACGGTTCTCGACCAGCGCCGCGTAGATGTCGACGATGGTGGTCAGCCGCACGATGTCGGAGATTTCCTTGCCCGACAGCCCGTCGGGATAGCCGGTTCCGTCGAGGAATTCGTGGTGGTGCAGCACCACATCGAGCATTTCCGCCGGGAAGCCGCCCTGCGCCACCAGCGCGTCATAGCCGCGGCGCGGATGCGAACGGACGGTGGCGCGCTCGTCCTCGGTCAGGCCATCCGGCTTCTCGAGGATGGCGAGTGGAATGAAGGCCTTGCCTACATCGTGCAGCAGCGCGGCGCGGGCCAGCCGGCGCTGATCGTCCTCGCGCATGCCGAGATGCTGGGCGAAGGCGACCGCAAAGCCGGTCACGAACAGGCAGTGGCGGTAGCTCGCATGGTGATGACAGCCGACCGTGGTCAGCCACTCACGAAGGGAAGAGTGCTTGATCGCCTTCAGGATCTTGGTTTCAGCCTCGACGATGTCGTCGAATTTCAGCGGCTGGCCCGCCGGCAGCTTGTCGAAGATTTTCACCATCACCGCGTGCGCAGCCTCGACGCCGCGATTCAGGCTCTTGCCGCGATCGGTCTCGTCATAGTCGCTGGCGTCGGGAAATGCGGCGCGGATGCGCTGCAAAATGCCCTGCGCGTCGAACGGGCGCCAGATCGTGTCGGTGGCCCCGAGCGCCCAGGCCTGCATGGCACCGTGATGCAAGGCGTCAGCCAGCACGAACAGCCGCGGCATTTCGCGATAGGCCTCGGTGCGCAGCTTGTTGCGCACCATCTGTACGCTTTCCGGCGAACGCAGATTGATGTCGACCACCACGCCGGATAGTTGATCCGGCTTGTCGGGGATCTGCGAGGTCGCGACCGTTTCCACCTCGCCGACCGACTCCAGGATGGTGGCGAGTTCGCTGCTTTGGTCGATCCGGTCGGAAGCAAGCAGCAGGCGGCGTTTTGGCGTCGTCTTATTGGTTGAAGCGGTCATGAAGCCCCTCGATACGCGTAGCGATGCTGGATCAACGCTACCTGAAGAGGAGTTCCCTGCACCTTAAGGGGCGTCGTGAACGGCGACTTGCCGCGATCGATAAAAGTTTAAGGGAACGGGCGCGGCACACTCCTAATTTTCGCTCGGCCGCAGCTTGTGCGTTGCGGCAAGGGTGACCACGCCTCGCATCCAAATTCCTGCAGCGCGGGCATGGTCCCCCGTTTTTCGCATTTCTCATTCGTGCATGGATGGCGCTAAGCTACGGTCGAGGAAAAATCCGAGGAAGCGCAATGCCCAAGCTCAACCGCGACGGGGTGAACATCTATTACGAGGTTCATGGCAGCGGCCCGCCGCTCATCCTGACCCATGGCTATTCCTCGACATCAGCCATGTGGCAGGGGCAGATCGCGGCGCTTTCGCGGCACTACAAGCTGGTGCTGTGGGACATGCGCGGCCATGGCCAGTCCGACTACCCGGAAAGCCCGGCGGCCTATAGCGAGGCGCTGACGCTGGCCGACATCGCCGCCCTGCTCGATGCCGAAGGCGCGGAGAAGGCAATTGTCGGGGGGCTTTCGCTCGGCGGCTACATGTCGCTGGCGTTCTATCGCAGCTTTCCCGCGCGGGTGCGGGCGCTGCTGATCATCGACACCGGCCCCGGCTTCAAGAAAAACGACGCGCGCGATGCCTGGAACAAGCGTGCGCATGAGACAGCTGAGCGCTTCGACCGCGAAGGCCTTGCTGTGCTGAAGGCAATGAGCGCCGAGCGCGCCAATGTCAGCCATCGCGATGCATCCGGGCTCGCGCGTGCCGCGCGGGGCATGCTGACCCAACGCGACGCCAGCGTGATGGAGGCGTTGCCGACGATCAAGGTGCCGTCGCTGGTCGTTGTCGGCGCGGACGACACGCCGTTCCTTGCCGCATCCGACTATATGGCTGCCAAGATTCCCGGCGCCGAAAAGGTCGTGATCCCTTCCGCCGGCCACGCCGCCAATATCGACCAGCCCAAGGCATTCAACGACGCCGTGTTGTCGTTCCTCGACCGGCTCGACGGCAGAGCGCAACAGAGGGCGGCATCATGAAGCGGCTCCTCGCCACATGCGTACTGCTCGTCGCGACGTCCCTGCCCGCGCTGGCGCAAGGGCTGCCGCCACTCGGCGGTCCCTACCCGCCGCCCTTCAACACGACGCTGTCGAACAACATCCCGCTCGCCTATGGCATGAGCGCCGATGAAGCGGCCTTTGCGCTCGGCGTGCCGCTCACCTATGTCCGCGGCGTTGCGGGTAACGAAATTTTCCTCGCCTTCCGCGGCTATGGCGGCAGCGGCCTGTTCCCCAAGCGCGACCGGCTCTATCTGCAATTCCGCAAAGGCCGCCTTGCGGGGTGGAAAGGCGACTGGGGCCATAACTGGATGTGGCAGTAAGCATGTCCCGACCCGAAGGGCCGCGTAGCGCAAAGTGGGTATCGGTTTTCGGCCAAGGTGATGCTCAAACAAGACGCGCCGCACCCGATCACAACAACAAAACCAACAAGGATGGATGACCCGTGGGACAAGACATCACCCTGACTGCATCGGATGGTTTCAAGCTCGGCGGCTATCGCGCCGATCCTGCCGTCACACCAAAAGGCGCCATTGTCGTGATCCAGGAGATATTTGGCGTCAATCACCACATCCGCTCGGTCTGCGACCGCCTCGCGGCCGAAGGCTACGTCGCCATCGCGCCCTCGATCTTCGACCGCACCCAGCCGAATTTCCAGTGCGGCTACACGCCGGACGAAGTCGCCAACGCGCGCAAATTCATCGCTAGCCCCGACTGGCCGGCGATGCTGCGCGACACGCAGGCTGCCATCGATGCGGTGAAGAATGTCGCACCCGTAGGCATCATCGGCTTCTGTCTTGGCGGCAGCGTCGCGTATGCAGCGGCCACCAAACTCTCCGGCCTGTCGGCGGCGGTCGGCTATTATGGCGGCGCCGTCGTCCGCTTTGCCGACGACAAGCCGAAGGTGCCGACGCAGCTGCATTTCGGCGAGAAGGACGCCGGCATTCCGCTCACCGATGTCGAGACCATCAAGTCAAAGCGGCCGGAGGTCGAGGTCTTCACCTATCCCGGCGCGCAGCATGGCTTTCACTGCGACGAGCGCGCCAGCTATGACAAGACCAGCGCGGATATTGCCTGGCCGCGGAGTCTGGCGTTCTTCGCGAAGCATATGAAGAAGTGACGCCGAAGGCGTCATCGTGATTTCTAGAACCAGCGCTCGCCGACGAGCACGGTATCGCCGGGGCTGATCGGCGTGCCCGGCGGCATGATCGTGCGCGAGGTGCCGCCGGCATCGGTGTGGGTGATGGTGACGCGATCCTTGCGCGCGCGCGGCGAGAAGCCACCCGCGATCGCCACCGCACTCTCGGCCGTCATGTTCGGTACATAGGGATACTGCCCGGGCGCCTGCACTTCGCCGAGGATGAAGAACGGACGGTAGGACTCGATCTCGACCGCGACCGAGGGCTCGCGGATAAAGCCGTTGCGCAGGCGTGCGGTGATGTCGGCGGCGAGGCCTTGCGGCGTGCGGCCGCGCGCGGGCACCGCGCCGATCAAGGGCATCGTGATGGTGCCACCCGCGCTGATCGAATAGGTGTTGGTGAGGCCTTCCTGGCCGTAGACCACGACGCGCAGCCTGTCGCCGGCATCGAGATGATAGGGCACATCGTAGGGCGCGGGCGCCGGCGCAGCATAGGCGACCGGGACCGGCACAGGTGCGGCGGCGACGACAACGGGTTCAGACGCAGCGGCGACGGCAACGGGCGCGGGCCCGGCATAGGCGAGGCTGTCGAGCGTCGGCTGAGGGGCGACCGCCACCGGCGCAGTCCGGCGCATGCAGCCCGACAGCGCAAGCGCGGTCATGGCGGCGATGATCGGCAGACGAAACGCGCGCGCAACCCGCACCGGAGCCATCCCTCAAAGCGAGACAGCCCCAGTCTTGCACCCGTTATGGTTAACAAATGGTTTTAAGGGGCTCCCTCGACCCCCGCCCGTGTCCGCCGAAGCCCAGCCGCGATGTCGAGGATAAAGGCCGCGCATCACGCGGCCTTCCTCATGGCGGCCAGGGCAGCATCGAAAGCAGCCTTCGCCTCGCTCGTCATGCGCCGGACGATCTCGCCTGCCGGCAGGATCTCGTCGATGTTGCCCGCACTCTGTCCGGCAGTCAGGCAGACCTGCTCGATGTCGCCGTCGAAATCGCGCGTCGGCAGAATGGCGCTATAGCGCGGCACCGGGATTGTCTGACCGTTGAGGACCGTCGAACCAACGATCTGGCCTGCCGCTTCCCCGATCGCCTTGCCTTCACGCCCCAGCGCCACGCGTGCGCCGTCATTGACGATCGCCCGCATGGCCTGACCGGGCCATTCGGGGCCGTAAATGGAGAGGATCGCCGTATCGCCGACGTCGGCGGACAGCACGCGATCCTTGTAGGCGTCGTGTGCGTCGGCCTCCTGCGAAGCGAGGAAACGGCTGCCGCACCATACGGCGTCGGCGCCGAGAACGAGTGCGGCCGCCATGGTCGCGCCGTCGACGATGCCGCCCGCTGCAAGCAGCGGCAGGCCGGGGTGACGCCTGCGGATGCGCGGAAAGAGCGTCATGGTCGACGCCTCCGCCCGATTGTGCCCGCCGGCCTCGGCACCCTGGACGATGAGCGCGTCGGCCCCGAGTGCGACCGCCTGCTCAGCTTCAGCGACGCCGCCGACCTGCATCCAGATCTTGATCCCGGCCTGCTTCAACCGTTCGACATGCTGCGACGTCGGCAACGTCCAGAAGAAAATGGCAAGCGCCACCTTTTCCTCGATGAGGACGGACACGTGTTCATTGGTGACGAAGTTGCCGATCAGATCGACGCCAAAGGGCCGTCTTGTCAGCACCTTCGTCTGCCGGACGAGATCGCGCAGGACATCGGGCGGATTGATGTCGCAGCCGATCGTGCCGAGCCCGCCGGCTTCGCTGACAGCGGCTGCGAGCGCGGGGCGCGCGATCATTGCCATGCCTGCATTGACGATCGGTGTTGTGAGCCCGAAGGTCCGGGTGATGGATGTCGAAAACATGATCTGGATCCTTTGATCGCTGGGTGACCGGCGCTGTTCGCCCCGGGTGGATTTGCCGTCAGTTCGGCGCAACGACTTTCAACGTCGAGGCACTTCTTGATGTGCGGGCATGGCCGAGTGCGGCCCCTGCCACGGTCACAACGGAGAGATCGGTATTGACCGAAAAGGCATTTGCCGTGACCCCGGTAAGCCCCATGACCGAGAGGCGACGCTCGTGCTTCTCACGATAACGCTCAGCAGCGGCGGCATTTTCGAACAGGTAGATGCCGCCGGCATGACCCGTTTCACGGTCTTCCAGCCAGATCTTCCACACGAGCCCGTGCTCGTTGGCGATGTCACGCGCGAGCTCGTGCGCGTGTTCAGTCAGATCCTTGCCCCAGGGACCGTGGAAGGGAAAACGAAACAGGAGTGCGGTCAGCATGTCGGTGCGTCTCAGGCTGCGGGCGCCGGGATGGCGCCGATCTGGTAGCGCACATGTAGGCTGACCGAAGGGATGAGGTCATGATGAGCCAATGAGTAATTGATGAGAACGCTGCTTGATGACCGGAGCGACTATTGCCGATTTGATACGCCGGGCGCGACGCACTGCCGTTGCTGGACGATCAGCGGAATTGCGCCTTCCCGCGCCAGGTGACACGCCCGGAAGACCGGCCGTCACTTATGTTCACGGCCCCGCCGGCATCGGCAAGGCGGCGCTTGTCTCAGCGCTGGATCGGTGCCTTGAGGACGAGGGAGTCCGTCGATTGCAGATTTTCAGCGGACACGAGGTGATCCTGCGCGCCATCGGCGACAGCAAGCTGCCGAAGCACGCGGCCGATTGCGCCTATTGGGGAGGATCTAGCTGCCAGGCAGGTGAACCCTCATCCGTTGAGAGCGTCGTCGCTCCTCCGCCGACGGAACAATCGCTTTTGTTCGCAAACGCCATCCCGGCCACCCGCCTACGCCTCTCCGTTGCCGCCACAGCGCTTTCGAGCGAAGTGGGCACCCGCGCCGAGAAGCGCGTCAGCAAAAGCGGCCAAGCTTACGCGAGCTTTTCTTTCTGAAGCGTCATGCGATTGAATACCCACAGCAGCAATGGACTGGCGATCAGCGCGACGGCGGCGAAATCAAATGCCGCGGCGGCGCCGCCGGCCCATTTGGCAAACGCGCCGCCGATCACCGGCCCGAGCATCATGGCGACATAGTAGATGGTAAAGAAAATGCCCATCCCGATAGCCCGTGTCGCCGGCGCCAGCACGCGGGGAGGAAGGCTCATGATTGAGCCGGCGGGCAGGCCGATAGTCACGCCGAGGGCAATGATAATAAACGGCACCGCATTGGCGTGCGCCAGCGCTGCCACCAGCGCGGCGAACACGAGACAGCCGCCGCCGATGAAAATGGCTTCGGGGCGCTTGAGCCGATCCGCCAGATATCCGGCCAGGGGAACGAAGGGGACCGATACCCACAACACGATGCTGATCGTCGATCCGGCAGCGGCAATCGACCAGCCGCGCTCGACCAATAGAGCAGGACCGAAACTGAAAATCGTGGCGGGGCCGATGTTATAGGAGCCCCAGATCAAGCCCGCCACTATCAGCGCGAGCGTAGTGCGGCGATCGAGGCGCTCTGCTTTCCCGGCAGCGTGGCTCGCGGTCTCCGGCGATCGATAGCCGATCAGAAGAAGAGGGAGCGCCGTGCCGATCAGGGCCGCCACCGCAACATACACAGTGGCCACCCCGAACGTCGTGCCGATCGCGGGCAGTATCAGCAACGACAAGCCGAGACCGACTGGCCATGCATTTATGAAGATTGCCATGGCGGTAGCGATCTCGCGCCCGGCAAACCAGTCGGTCACCATCTTGGTCATCTGCACGGTGAGCAGCACGCCACCCGCGCCGGAGACCAGCCGCCCCCCGACCTGAAGAGTCCAGGTGGGAGAGGACGCCATAGCAAGCTCCCCCACCACCATCACGATCAGACCGGCAACCACGGTTTGCTTGTCGCCAAACCGCTGCCCGAGACCACCGCCGGCGAGCGCCAGCGCAACGCCGGGCGTGAAGTACAGTCCGATCAGAAGGCCGATGTCGGCAAGGCTCATGCCAAAGCTTGAGCCGAGCAGCGGCGCCACCGCCCCGACGCTTTGGAATTGCAAGGGCATGGCGAGGCGAACCAGGAACAGGATGGCAAGGATGCCCCACCGATTGCGCACGCGTCGTTCTCCGTCGTTGATCCGTTAGCCGTCAAAGCGTCGAGCGCCGGGATGACGCCGATCCGGGAGCGCACATGTAGACTGACCGAAGGGATGGGGTCATGATGAGCCGATGAGTAATCGATGAGAACGTTGCTTGATGACCGCAGCTACC
This sequence comes from Bradyrhizobium sp., assembly GCA_035278345.1. GTDB lineage: Bacteria > Pseudomonadota > Alphaproteobacteria > Rhizobiales > Xanthobacteraceae > Bradyrhizobium. The sequence continues at coordinate 19,458 of DATEJC010000601.1, forward strand.
ATTGCCGACCTGATACGACAGGGACGCCGAACTGCTCTGGCCGGACGCGACGCAGAATTGCGCCTGCTGCGCCAGGTGACTGCGCCCGGAGGGCCGGTCGTCGTCTACGTTCACGGCCCCGCCGGCATCGGCAAGACGGCGCTCATTTCAGCGCTGGACGCGTGCCTCGAGGATGAGGGTGTCCGTCGAATGCACATTACGGCGGGCGCAGTGGAGCCCACCCCGACGGCAATCCTGACGGCGCTTGGCAGGCTTCTTGACCACGAGGCCAAAACGGTCGCCGAGCTTGCAGCGGCACTTGCGAGCGCCAAGGACGTTACAGTCGTCATGGTCGACGACGTCGATACCTGGCGCTTGGCAGCTTCCTGGCTCCGGGCTGAACTTCTTCCTGCTCTCCCCGCAAGCACGCGTTTCGTTCTTGCCGGCGCCGTTCCTCCACCGCCTGCCTGGTCGATCGACTACGGGCAGTACTTCCTCGACCTCAAGCTCGGTGCGCTTCCGAGAGCCGAAAGCGATGCGGCGGTGGCCGCAGCGGGTCTCCCGGCGGAAATCGCTGAACGCATCTGGCTCTTGAGCGGCGGTCATCCTCTTGGCCTGCGAATGGCGATCCACGCGGCATCCACCGGATCGCTCGGTACCGCGCGCGACGCGGGCGAACTCGCCAACGCGATCCTGCACGCCATCGGCGACAGCGACTTGCGCCGCGCGGTCGAAGCATGCGCCATCGTTCGACGAGCGAACCGTGCCTTGATGTCGGCTATACTGGAGACAGACGAGCCGGTTCCGCTTTCGCTGCTCGAGGCCGTCGAGGCGTTGCCATTCGCGACGCGCGACGCCGAGGGAATCTATATCGCGGAACCAGTGCGGCGAGCGCTCGTCGACTGGATGTCTGGCGTGGAGGCTGAACGCTACCAGCTGTGGCGAAAAACTGCCGCCGACTGGATCGTGAACCGCCTTCGCGCGGCGGGGCGCTCCGGGCGATGGCGCCATATGGCCGATCTTCTGCACCTGCTCGATCAGCCAACGCTTCGCAATGCGTTTTTCCCGCCGGAAGAGGCAGCCCCGCCTGTCGAGCCAGCCCGCGCGGACGATTTCGGCCAGATTTTCGAGATCGCAGAACTGCGTGACGGCCCCGACGAGCGCGCTCGCATCGAAGGCTGGGCTCGGCGTTTGCCGCATCGCTTTTCCGTCGCACGGGGATCCGAGGGCGAGGTGTTGGCGTTCTACCTCTTCGCACGCCAGGACGATCCGCATTCCGGGCTCGCGGCTCTCGACCCTCTGTTTGCCGCGTGGCAGGCTCACCTTGCTGCGAACCCCGTCGAAGGGGAAATCCTGTTCATCCGCCAGATGTCGGCAAGGGCCCGTGGAGCCTATCCGGCTGGCCGCACCGCTTGCATCCTCGACTTGAAGCGCAACTACATTGAGCGCTGGGGAATGGCGAGGATCTACTGCTACGCAATTGCTGATGACCGGGACCTGCTGCACCGGCTCGGGTTTAGGCCCCTGGAACAACCACAAGCCGGCGTGCCGGACACGATGGTGCTTGAGGTCCCTGGCGGCGACATCATCGAGTGGGTTTCGGCTCTGGTCGATGCCAGCCCGCGCGGAAAGGCTGATGACGACGATCTGGATTTCGCACGCGATCGTCGCGAGATCGTGGTGGACGGACGCGCAATCGAGCTCACACCTCTGGAAGCGCAGGTTCTCGGCGAACTGATCGATCGCACGCCGGCTGTGGTGCGACGGGAGGATCTTATCGAGCGGATCTGGCGACGCGCCCACGTCGGCAGCAACGTCGTCGATACCATCGTGCGGACGCTGCGCAAGAAGCTGGGTCCCAAACGGGATTGCATTCAGACGATACCCAAGGCGGGGTATCGCTACGTCAGGTCCGGCACGCCCGCTGAACGAGCCGTCGAGTAGGCAAACCGACTACGCCGCGTTGACGCCGACACCGATCGGGCACGACACGCCGGTGCCGCCGAGGCCGCAATAGCCCGCCGGGTTCTTGGCAAGATATTGCTGATGATAATCCTCGGCGAAATAGAACGGACCCGCCTCGGCGATTTCCGTGGTGATAGCACCGAGGCCCTTGGCGGCAAGCGCCTTCTGATAGGTCGCCTTCGAGGCGTCGGCGGCCTTCTTCTGCGCGTCGCTGAAGGTGTAGATCGCCGAGCGATATTGCGTGCCGACGTCGTTGCCCTGGCGCATGCCCTGTGTCGGGTTGTGATTTTCCCAGAACGTCTTCAGCAGCTTTTCGTACGGCACCCTCTTCGGATCGAACACGACCAGCACCACTTCGGTGTGGCCGGTCTGGCCCGAGCAGACCTCCTCATAGGTCGGGTTCGGCGTGATCCCGCCGGCATAGCCGACGGCCGTCGAGAAGATGCCCTCGCCGAGCTCCCAGAATTTTCGCTCCGCCCCCCAGAAACAGCCGAGCCCGAACACGGCCTGCTCGAGGCCTTCTGGATAAGGCGGCTGTAACGCGCGGCCGTTGACGAAGTGGCGCGTGGCGGTCGGGATCGCAGTGGCGCGGCCCGGCAGCGCCTCTTTCGCAGTCGGCAACGCGGTGGTCTTGCGCATGAAAAACATGGAGTACCTCCAGGCGAGACTTCGGCCGGCGGTCCGGCCGCGTGACATCTATATATGTCTTTACGCCAGCGTTGGCAGTCCCGTTACGAGGCGAGGCCCCCTTCAGTCCCGGGAATAGCCAATCAGGGGCTTGCGCGGGCGGAACAGGATCATCAGCAAGATGCCCAGAATTCCCATCACGGCGAAGACCGGCTGGTCCAGTATCACCTTGACCACGCTGTCCCAGAGCCAGGGCGCGTGGGCTTCGATCCAGATCCTGAAGGCCTGCTGGCTGGACTGATGGACATCGTTCCAGAACTGGCCGAAGCGGGTGAACCGCAGGGTCTGGTCGGCGACCCAGCGGGCGCCGTCATAGACCACGAAGATGAATCCGCCCGCCAGCAGCAGAAGCCCGATCAATCGGAAGAAACCGCGGATCATGCATCACCCAAATCGTGCGAGCGCCCCTGAAATGCCGTCAGCCAATACCGGGGCGCCCTAAGAAATTCAACCACTTCAGCACCTTATGCGGCGATCCCGGCGCTACCCCCTCGCCCATTGCCGGCCCGGAAGGCGTTGACGCTAGCCAGTACGCCCTCTATAAGACCGGCCAATGGCGGCGGGCGCAATCCCGCCGCCGCTGTTCTTTGAGCGGCGCCGTGCGCCCTGTGAGCAAAATCTGCTCCGGCCCCGGCATCCACTCGAGAACACCGGAACACATATCAGCGTCGATTGCGAGATTGGAACGCCGGGTGAGAGCCGAGCCCGGCCAGCCGCGGTCGGTACCTGCCGAAGGATATTTGAAGAGATGGCCAACACGACTTCCGCCAAAAAGGCGACCCGCAAGATTGCCCGCCGCACCGTCGTCAACAAGGCGCGCCGCACCAAGCTGCGCACCGCAGTGCGTTCCGTCGAGGAGGCGATCAAGACCGGCGACCGCAATGCGGCGGTCACGGCCATGAAGCGCGCCGAGCCGGAGCTGATGAAGGCGGCGCAGCACAACATCATTCACCGCAACAATGCGAACCGTAAGGTCTCGCGCCTGACGCACCAGATCGCAAAGCTCGGCAAGTGAGCCTCTGTCAGACTGACAAATTTCAGAACTGACAAAAAAGCAAATTCGTCAAAGGCCCGGTTCGCCGGGCCTTTCTTTTTTGCGGCGCGTATTTCTACGACCCCAATTGCTGGCCCAGGCAACGCGTGTCATAGTTAATCGCATCATGCTTCTTGCCGGGCGCCCGTAGTTCTACGAGTTCCGCGGGATTGCGGTCTGCGTTTTTGCGCAGTGCGAGAAAGCCGTATGCCACAGGGCTAACTCGCAACGGCACCGGAGGGCGCGGCGCGGGTTACCCGAAAATTCAATCGCGAAAAACTTCGTTTCGCTAATCACTTATCCACATAGCGCTCGCACTCATTTTGAAAATCGCCTTGCGAAGCGACGAACGTGAAAATTTTGCGAAAATTTTTTGCGAGTGCTGCCTGAATTGTCACACGCAGGAATCTGTACGACGATTCAACTAATTGGTTTCGAGGTCGACGCGTGCAACGTTGCAACAGTCGGCAAGAGTCACCGCACCCGCGAGATTCCGTGATTGTCAGAATTGCACCATGGTGTAGTTATTAAATCGCTCGCGGCGCTCAGCGGTTCTTCCAGACCAGCGCGGTTTGAGAACCCTGAGCGGACGCGCAGATCGGCGGCGGTGTGCGTGTAGCGACGCTTTCCAAGCGATGCTGGGTTCGTAACTCATAGCGATGTGAGAACGGCTGTCCTGTGTCTAAATTTCTCCGAGCGCAGCAAGCGCTTCCAACAAGGGGGAAAGGCGCACCGGACCAAGGCAACGGTTAGGAACGCGAAGCCTGGAGACGGGTTGAACTAGACGGACTGAGGTACGCGGCGTAGCGGCGCCGGACATCTCGATGTTCGGCAGAAGCGGACTGAGGTTTAAATCACTGGCGACATGAATGACTCGCCGCGAGGTGTCGCGGCGGGAGGGGGAGGTAGCATGCTTTACGGAATCATCTCAGCATTGAACCAAATGCATTTTTCCAACGACTCCGTATCTGCGAACCACTCTGGCTCTTTCTCCGCCCAGTTCCACACGCCTGCTCCGGACAGACCGTCGAGTACGCGCTGACCTCGCGAAACGATTTTCTTTTCAGTGGATGATTGTGAGCGTAGCGGCATTTTTGCCGCACGGCCGATCCATGCCCTGAGGAAGCGTCGTTTTCTGATCGAGGTCGCGCCGTGCAGGCCCAGAACATGCACGGCGGTTTCACAACACCCTATTCCTCTTTGAGAAAAGTTTTCGACAATGACAAACACAGAACAGGATCGCTGGTCGCGGGTGAAGGGCAGGTTGCGGACGAGCGTCGGCGAAGACGTCTACACCAGCTGGTTTGCGCGCATGGATCTGGAGGGCGTGCAGGACGAGAGTGTGCATCTGTCGGTGCCGACGCGGTTCTTGAAGAGCTGGATCCAGGCCCATTACGCCGAGCGCGTGCTGTCGGCCTGGCAGGCCGAGATGCCGGAAGTGCATCGCATCGATCTCACCGTGCGCTCGGCGATGCGTTGCGCAACGCCCGCCAAGGAAGCTGCTGCCCCGGTCGAGGCGCGCCGCCCCGAGCGGAACGAGGCGCGCCCGATGCAGGAACTGCGCGCGGTTGCGACCGCTCCTGTTTCCGCCAGCCATGACGCGCTCGGCGGCTCGCCGCTCGATCCGCGCCTGACCTTTGCAAGCTTCGTGGTCGGCCGCTCCAACACGCTGGCCCATGCCGCCGCGCGCCAAGTCGCCGAAGGGCGGCGCGGCGATGCCGTGATGTTCAACCCGCTCTACATCCATGCCGGCGTCGGCCTCGGCAAAACCCATCTGCTGCAGGCCGTGACCTGGGCCGGCAATGCCGCGGGCGAGCGCAAGGTGCTCTACCTCACCGCGGAAAAATTCATGTACGGCTTCGTCGCCGCGCTGAAAACCCAGACGGCGCTGGCCTTCAAGGAAGCGCTGCGCGGCATCGACGTGCTCGTGATCGACGATCTGCAGTTCCTGCAGGGTAAATCGACCCAGGCCGAGTTCTGCCACACACTGAACGCGCTGATCGATGCCGGCCGGCAGGTCGTGATCGCAGCCGACCGTCCGCCGTCCGACCTCGAAAGCCTTGACGATCGCGTTCGCTCGCGGCTGGCCGGCGGTCTCGTGGTGGAGATGGGTTCGCTCGGCGAGGAACTGCGGCTTGGAATCCTGAAGTCGCGCGTCGCCGCGGCCCGCGCCCATCATGCGAGCTTCGACGTGCCCGACCAGGTGATGGATTATCTGGCGCGCACCATCACCCATAATGGCCGCGACCTCGAAGGCGCGATCAACCGCCTGCTCGCACACTCGAAGCTCAACAACCAGCCGGTGACGCTCGAGATGGCCGAGCGCGAGGTGCGCGACCTCGTCAGGCCGCAGGAACCGAAGCGGATCAAGATCGAGGACATTCAGCGCGTGGTGGCGCGGCAATATAATGTCAGCCGCTCCGACCTTCTGTCCTCGCGGCGCACCGCCAATGTGGTCCGCCCCCGGCAGGTCGCGATGTACCTCGCCAAGACGCTGACACTGCGCTCGCTTCCGGAGATCGGCCGGCGCTTTGGCGGCCGCGACCACACCACGGTGCTGCATGCCGTGCGCAAGATCGAGGCGCTGGTTGCCCGGGACACCGCGCTGTCGGAAGAGGTCGAATCACTGAAGCGCCAGTTGCAGGAATGAACCCGTTCCGACCCTCCCCCGTGATCCGGGGGAGGGCCCGAAATCTGCTGCAAAACGCGGAAAATAGCACGTCTTTCCCTTGAACTTGCGGCCCTTCCGCGTCACCTTGCGGTCCCCTCGGGGGTTTGGTCAAATCCAGGATTGACCGGGCTTTTCGGGTTTCCAAACGCCGCGGCGCGCCTGCCGGCCGCCCGGCTTTTTCATCTCAGGGATCGGGCGGATATTGCTATGAAGGTTACCGTCGAGCGTGCGCAGCTCCTGAAATCGCTGGGCCATGTGCATCGCGTGGTCGAACGCCGCAACACCATCCCGATCCTCGGCAACGTACTGGTGCGCGCCGAAAGCTCAAAACTGTCGCTGAAGGCGACCGACCTCGACCTCGAAGTGACCGAGACGCTCGCGGCGGAAAGCGGAACGGGCGGTTCAACCACCGTGCCGGCGCACATGTTCTACGACATCGTGCGCAAGCTGCCCGATGGCTCCCAGATCGTGCTGGAGGGTGACGGCGACCGCTCCGTGATGGCGATCCGCGCCGGCCGTTCGCGCTTCACGCTGCAGACGCTGCCGGAGAGCGATTTTCCCGATCTTGCCGCCGGCGAGATGTCGCATTCGTTCAAATTGCCGGCCGGCGACTTGAAGCGCCTGATCGACCGCACGCAGTTTGCGATCTCGACCGAAGAGACGCGCTATTATCTCAACGGCATCTACCTGCACACCGCAGGCAGCGCCAAGGCACAGACCCTGCGCGGGGTTGCCACCGACGGCCATCGGCTGGCGCAGATCGATCTTGTGCTGCCCAAGGGCGCTTCCGGCATGCCCGGCGTGATCGTGCCGCGCAAGACCGTCGGCGAGGTGCAGCGCCTGATCGAGGATACCGAAGCCGAAGTCGGCATCGAGCTGTCGCAGGGCAAAATCCGCTTCACCATCGGCAATGTGGTGCTGACCTCAAAACTGATCGACGGCACCTTCCCCGATTACGGCCGCGTCATTCCGCAGAACAACGACAAGGAACTCGTCGTCGACAAGAAGGACTTCGAGGCCGCCGTCGACCGCGTCTCCACCATCTCCAGCGAACGCGGCCGCGCGGTGAAACTGGCGCTCTCCGCCGGCAAGCTGGTGCTGTCGGTGACCAATCCGGATTCCGGCTCCGCCACCGAAGAGCTCGAAGTCGAATACGCCTCCGACCCGCTCGATATCGGCTTCAACTCGCGCTATCTGCTCGACATCGCCGCGCAGATCGAGGGCGAAGTCGCCGTGTTGAAGCTCGCCGACCCCGGCTCGCCCACGCTGGTGCAGGACCGCGACAACAAGGGCGCGCTCTACGTGCTGATGCCGATGCGGGTGTGACCAACCGCGACCCGCGCCCCAATCTTCCCTCTCCCCTTGTCTTGTGGGAGAGGGTGGCGCCTCGCGCAGCGAGGCGACGGGTGAGGGGTTCGAGCCGCAAACACCACACCATCGACCGGTCGCCAAGCGCATCCGTAAATTCGCGAAGGCAATGCGCCGTGAACCGACTGACGCGGAGGCGGCGATGTGCCGTCTGCTGCGTGACCGGCGCCTCTCAGCATTCAAGTTTCGCCGTCAAGTGCCGTTCCGAAACTACATCCTCGACTACGTTTGCTTCGACGCGCGCTTTATCTTGGAGATCGATGGCAGTCAGCATGCAGAGTCCGCGCGGGATGCGGCGAGAGACGCCGCGCTGATGGCCGAAGGGTTTCGAATTGCCCGCTACTGGAACAACGACGTCTTGCAACGACCCACCTCTGTCCTGGAGGATATTCTCTCAAAGCTCGCCGAGCGGTAAGACCCCCTCACCCGTCGCCTCACTTCGTGAGGCGCCACCCTCTCCCACAAGGGGAGAGGGTGAAGAGAACGCCCGCCCCAAACCATGACCCCATCCCGCATCCGCCGCCTGTCGCTGACGCATTTTCGCAATTATCGCGCGGCGAGTGTTGCTGCGCGCGGCGATGTGGTGGCGCTGGTTGGGCCGAACGGCGCTGGAAAAACCAATTGCCTGGAGGCGATCTCGTTTCTCTCGCCCGGGCGGGGCCTGCGCCGCGCTACGCTGGAGGATGTCGCCGACAACCAGGGCGACGGCTCCTGGGCGGTCTCCGCCGAGGTCGAGGGCGCGCTGGGGCTCGCTACCCTCGGTACCGGCATCGACGCGCCGCAGGGTGACACCAACGGCACAACGCGCCGCTGCCGCATCGACCGCGAGCCCGTGGGCTCGGCAACCCCCTTCGGCGACCACCTGCGCATGGTGTGGCTAACGCCGGCGATGGACGGGCTTTTCATGGGCGCGGCATCCGAGCGGCGGCGTTTCTTCGATCGCCTCGTGCTCGCCATCGACAGCGAGCATTCCAGCCGCGTCTCGGCGCTGGAGCGTTCGCTGCGCTCGCGCAACCGCCTCCTGGAAGTGCGCAACTATGACGACCATTGGTGCGACGCCATCGAGCGTGAAACCGCCGAGCTTGCCGTTGCGGTCGCCGCCACCCGCGGTCAGACGCTGGGCAAGCTTGCCGAGATGCTGCGCAGCCGCGGCGCGGCATCGCCCTTCCCGTCCGCGCAGATTGCGCTCGACGGCTGGATGGAGAATGCCCTCGTCGCCGAGCCCGCGACCGCGGTAGAGGACCGCTACCGCGAGATCCTGCGCACCAGTCGCGCCCGCGATGCGGCTGCCGGGCGGACGCTGGACGGCCCGCATCTCACCGACCTACAGGTGATCTACGCGCCGAAAAGCATGCCGGCGCGCGACGCCTCGACCGGCGAGCAGAAGGCGCTGCTGATCGGCCTCGTGCTCGCGCATGCCAGCCTCGTGGCGGAAATGACCGGCATCGTGCCGCTGCTCCTGCTCGACGAGGTGGTTGCGCATCTCGACCCCAACCGGCGCAGGGCCCTGTTCGACGAACTGGCAAAACTCGGCGCGCAGGTCTGGATGACCGGCGCGGATCCCGCAGCGTTCGCCGACATCGGCGCATTGGGTGAGATCTTTGACGTCGAGGCTGAACAGATCGCCCGGCGCGGCTGACGATTTCGGATTTGCAGGACGCCGCACCACCCCCTCGCAAAGGGTGCCATCGGCTCCCAAAACAAGCTTTTTGCGAGCCTTGAATCGGCCTTCGAATCGCGCTTTTTTGAGCCCACAGAATCGGCCTTTTGCGGGCTTGAAAAAGGGGCAAAAAGACCTATCTATTCAACAGCTTGCGGACCAAGACTTTGCGCTAGGCGCAGCGCCTCTTTCGTGGCACAAATAGCGTGATTCAGCGCCTCGTATTGCGCCGCTGATTCGATCCATCTCTCAAGGCTTCACATGACAGAACCTGCCCGGCAACCCGTCGCCGACACCGAGCATTCCATCCCCGTTGAATATGGCGCGGAATCGATCCGGGTGTTGAAGGGACTCGACGCCGTTCGCAAGCGGCCGGGCATGTATATCGGCGACACCGATGACGGTTCCGGCCTGCACCACATGGTCTACGAAGTCGTCGACAACGCGATCGACGAAGCGCTGGCGGGACACGCGAGCGCGGTCGAGGTCATCCTCAACGCCGACAGTTCAGTGACGGTGCGCGACGACGGCCGCGGCATTCCCGTTGACATCCACAAGGGCGAAGGCGTCTCGGCGGCCGAGGTCATCATGACCCAGCTGCATGCCGGCGGCAAATTCGACCAGAATTCCTACAAGGTTTCCGGCGGTCTGCACGGCGTCGGCGTCTCCGTCGTCAATGCGCTGTCGAGCAAGCTGGAGCTGCGCGTCTGGCGCGACGGCAAGGAGCATTTCATCGAATTCGCGAATGGCGAACCGGTGGCGCCGCTGAAGGTGGTGGGCGATGACAACGGCAAGCGCGGCACCGAGGTGACGTTCCTCGCCTCGAAGGAAACCTTCTCGAGCGTCGAATACGACTTCGCCACGCTCGAGCATCGCCTGCGCGAGCTGGCTTTCCTCAATTCCAGCGTCAACATCGTGCTGTCCGATCGGCGCCATGCGGTCGAGAAGCGCGAGGAAATGCGCTACGACGGCGGTGTCGAGGAATTCGTCAAATATCTCGACCGCAACAAGAAGGCGATCGTGCCGGCGCCGATCATGGTGCGTTCCGAGATGAACGGCATCAATGTCGAGGCGGCGCTGTGGTGGAACGACAGCTACCACGAGAATGTGCTGTGCTTTACCAACAACATCCCGCAGCGCGACGGCGGCACCCATCTCGCCGGTTTCCGCGGCGCGCTGACGCGTCAGGTCACCGGCTATGCCGATGCCAATGCCAAGCGCGACAAGGTCGCGCTGACCGGCGATGACTGTCGCGAGGGCCTCACCGCGGTGCTCTCGGTGAAGGTGCCGGATCCCAAGTTTTCGTCGCAGACCAAGGACAAGCTGGTGTCCTCGGAAGTGCGCCCCGTGGTCGAGAACGTCATCAACGAGGCGCTGGCCGCCTGGTTCGAGGAACATCCGAGCGAAGCAAAGACCATCGTCGGCAAGGTGGTGGAAGCCGCCGCCGCCCGCGAAGCTGCGCGCAAGGCGCGCGAGTTGACACGCCGCAAGGGCGCGCTCGATTACGCCTCACTGCCTGGCAAGCTCGCCGACTGCCAGGAAAAGGACCCCGCCAAGTCGGAACTGTTCATCGTCGAGGGCGACTCGGCCGGCGGCAGCGCCAAGCAGGGCCGCAATCGCGAGTTCCAGGCCGTGCTGCCGCTGCGCGGCAAGATCCTCAATGTCGAGCGCGCGCGTTTCGACAAGATGCTGAGCTCCGAGCAGATCGGCACGCTGATCACCGCGCTCGGCACCGGCATCGGCCGCGAAGACTTCGACCTGTCGAAGCTGCGCTACCACAAGATCATCCTGATGACCGACGCCGATGTCGACGGCGCGCATATCCGCACGCTGCTGCTGACGTTCTTCTTCCGGCAGATGCCGTCGCTGATCGAGGGCGGCTACCTCTATATCGCGCAGCCGCCGCTCTACAAGGTGACGCGCGGCAAGTCCGAACAGTATCTGAAGGACGAGCGCGCGCTGGAAGATTATTTGATCGCGACGGGTCTCGACGATTGCGTGTTCAAGCTCGCCTCCGGTGAGGAGCGAAGCGGCCGCGACCTTCTCGCGCTCGTCGAGGACGCCCGCCTGATCCGCAACGTGCTGCGCAGCCTGCACAGCCGCTACAATCGCAAGGTGGTCGAACAGGCCGCAATTGCCGGCGTGCTCCGCCCGAAGATTTTCGGCGATCCACCGAAGGCAACCGCCGCGGCCGACTACATTGCCAGACGCCTCGACGTGCTGGCTGACGAAGTCGAACGCGGCTGGACGGGGCGCTTCACCGAAGGCGAAGGCTTTTTGTTCGAGCGCACCGTGCGCGGCGTCAAGGACGTCGCCATTATCAACGACGCCCTGCTCGGCTCGGCCGACGCGCGCAAGTTGGACGAATATGCCGCCAGGCTTCAGGAAGCCTATGCGCGCCCCGGCCTGCTGCGTCGCAAGGACAGCGAGACCCCCATTCATGGTCCGGTCGGCTTGTTCGAGGCGGTGACCGAAAGCGGCCGCAAGGGTGTGGCGCTGCAGCGCTATAAAGGGCTGGGCGAGATGAACCCGGACCAGCTGTGGGAGACCACGCTCGACACCAACGAGCGCTCGCTGCTGCAGGTGAAGGTCAAGGAGGTCGACGAGGCCGACGACATCTTCACCAAGCTGATGGGCGACGTGGTTGAACCGCGCCGCGAATTCATTCAGGATAATTCGCTGAGTGCCAATGTCGATGTGTAGGGGTTAGGAAACAGCCGTGCCGCCCATCCAGTATATTGTCGAGGGCGGCCAGCGCCTCTCCGGTACGATCGAGCCCTCCGGCAACAAGAACTCGGCGCTGCCGATTATCGCGGCTGCGCTGCTTACCGAGCATCCGGTCACGCTCGACAACGTGCCGCGCATCCGCGACACCGAGACGCTGGTCGAGCTGGTGCGCTCGGTCGGCGCGTCCGCCGAATGGAAGGCGCGCAATACGCTTCTCATCCACGCCAGGGAAATTCGCGCCGCCGATCTCGACCCCGAGCTGTGCGCGCGCATTCGCGCCTCGATCCTGCTGGCCGGACCGCTGCTTGCCCGCTGCGGCGAGGTGGCGCTGCCGCCCCCCGGCGGCGACGTGATCGGCCGCCGGCGGCTGGACACTCATTTCCTCGCCTTCGAGCAGCTTGGCGCCACCGTGACCGCGACTCATCGTCTCGAGTTCCGTGCCTCGCGGCTGAAGGGCGCCGACGTCTTCCTCGACGAGCCCAGCGTGACCGCGACCGAGAACGCGCTGGTCGCAGCCGTCGCCGCGCGCGGCACCACCTATTTGCGCAACGCCGCCTCCGAGCCGCATGTGCAGGATCTCGCGCATTTCCTGGTCAAGCTCGGCGCCAGGATCGAGGGCATCGGCACCAACACCATGGTGATCGAAGGCGGCACAACGCTTGGGCCGGCGCAGCACACCATTGGCCCCGATCACATCGAGGTCGGCTCGCTGATCGGGCTAGCCGCCGTGACGCGCTCGCCGCTGCGCATTGCGAACGCGGGCGTCGAGCATTTGCGCTCGATCCGCATGGGCTTCGAGCGGCTCGGCATCGTCTGCGGCGTCGAGGGCGACGATCTCGTGGTGCCGTCCAACCAGTCCATGAAGATCCACGACGATTTCGGCGGCCATGTGCCGAAGCTCGAGGACCAGCCCTGGCCGGCCTTCCCGGCCGACCTGATGTCGATCGCGATCGTCACCGCCACGCAATGCGACGGCGTGATCCTGATGTTCGAGAAAATGTTCGAATCCCGGATGTTCTTCGTCGACAAGCTGATCGCAATGGGCGGGCGCATCGTGCTGTGCGATCCGCATCGCGCCATCGTTACGGGTCCGAGCCGCCTGCGCGGCTCGGTGATGACCTCGCCTGACATCCGCGCCGGCATGGCCATGCTGCTGGCGGCGGTTTGCGCCGAGGGCACCTCGACCATCAACAACGCCGACCAGATCGAGCGCGGCTATGAGCGCCTCGAGGAGCGTCTCAACGGGCTCGGCGCGAAAATCACCCGAGTGCCGGAGCGGGCGCGCGGATAAGCCTCTGTTCCTTATTGCGGCTACGGCCACCATTTCGACCAGCGCGACTGCCAGTATTGTTCCATGACTTCTCTCGACAAGATCGAGCGCGCAGCCGTGAGGGCAGCGCCGGAGAACCATCTCGCCGCTGAGCTGACGGAAACGATCCGTCTCTCCGCGCCGATGGCGCTCACCCAGCTCGGCCAGATCGCGATGATGACGACCGACCTCGCCTTCATCGGCCGGCTCGGCGATGAGGCGGTGGCCGCGGCGGCGCTCGGACACACCGTGTTCTTCATCGCCTTCACCTTCGGGCTTGGGCTGGTCGCCGCCGTCGCCCCGCTGGCCGCGCAAGCCTTTGGCGCCCGCGATCCGCGTCAGGTGCGGCGCGCCGTGCGTACCGGGCTGTGGGCGGCGTTGCTGATATCGATCCCGACCATGATCCTGCCGCTGCGCGGCGAGCAGATCCTGCTGGCGCTCGGGCAAGCCCCGGAGGCCGCCCGGCTCGGCCAGGAATATTTGTTCGGGCTGGTCTGGGGCATCGCGCCGGCGCTGTGGTTCGTCGCGGTCAGAGGCTTCATGGGCGCGGTCAATCGGCCGGAGCCGGTGCTGTGGATCACGCTCGCCGCGGTGCCCGCCAATGCGCTGCTGGTGTACCTTTTGCTCTACGGCAATTGGGGATTTCCGCGGCTCGGCCTGTTCGGTGCGGGGCTTGCCACGACGATCGTCAATTTCGGCACCTTCATCGCGAGCCTCGCGATCGTGATGTGGCGGCGGCCGTTCCGAAAGTATCACATCCTGGCGCGGCTCTGGCGCATCGACTGGCCGTTGCTGCGTCAACTGGTGGCCATCGGCGCGCCGATCTCGCTGTCGATGCTGATGGAATACGGCCTGTTCTCCTCCGCCGCGATCCTGATGGGCCTGATCGGCACCGCCGCCCTCGCCGCGCATCAGGTGGCGCTGCAGGTCACTGCGATCCTGTTCATGGTGCCGCTCGGCATCGGCATGGCGGCCACGGTCCGGGTCGGGCATGCCGTCGGCCGCAGCGATGCCAATGCGGTGCGGCGTTCCGGTTGGGTAGCGCTCTGGCTCGGCATTGCGCTTGCCGCGGCCCTCACGGTGGCGGTGATACTCTGGCGCTTTGCCATTGCAAAATTGTTCTTCGGCAGCGCGACCTCCCATGGCGCGATCGAGCTGACTGCGGCGCTGCTCCTGGTCGGCGCCACCTATTTCATCACCGATGCCATCCAGACCATCGTCGCCGGCGCGTTGCGCGGCCTCAACGATACCCGTGTGCCCCTGCTTCTGGCTGCGGTCAGTTACTGGCTGATCGGGTTCACGCTGGCCTGCGTCCTCGGGTTCAAGACCAGCCTCGGTGCGGTCGGCGTGTGGATCGGCCTGTCCTGCGGGACCGCGGTGTATGCCGCGGCGCTGATCCTGCGCTTCCGGCGGCTGGCCAGCAGGTTCGGCACATGACGGTCGAGGACGTCGCGCCGGCGATCGATCCCGCCACGCTGCTCGCCGGCGCGCAGTTCATGGACGCCTATCGCCTCGAACTCGACGGCGAAAAGCTCGATGCCCGCCAGGCCGCGATGCGGATGTTGGCCCGCGCGCCGCGCTGGGTGGATGCGCTGCTGGCGTTGCGCAACATCATCGTCGCGCCGTTCGGGCTGAAGACTTCGGGGGAAGACCGGCGCGCGCCGTGTGACATCATCGGTAACTTTCCCGTGGTCAGCGAGACGCCCGAGCGGCTCGTCGCGGGCTTCAACGACAAGCATCTCGATTTCCGCGTCGTGGTCGATGTCGCAACCACGGGCGCACGGCAGAGCGTCACCGCGACCACGCTGGTGCTGACGCATAACTGGCTGGGGCGAACGTACCTCAAGATCATCATGCCGTTTCACCGCCTGGTGGTCCGCGCCATGCTGGCCCAGGTTGCCGCCTGAAGCGGCCGGCGCATGGATACGGGGGTCTGACCCGCAGGAAGTGATGTTGACGGCGCGGGACGCCGGCCGTACCAAATTCACCGTCAGAAGAATAATCGAGGCAACGCCATGGCCAACGAAACCGCAACCCTCGCCGGTTATGTCGCCGACCTGAAATTTGCGGACATCCCGCCGCAAGTGCTGGAGCGCGCAAAAGTGCTGACGCTCGATTTCCTCGGCAGCGCCATCCGCGCGCGCAGCGAAGCGGAGTCCACGCCCTCGCTGCTGAAAATGCTGGAAGCGCTGAAGCTCGATGCCGGGGGCGAGTCCACGGTGTTCGGCGACACCAAGACCTGGACCCCGGCCGTCGCCGCGCTGCTCAACGGCGCGCTCGGCCACTCGCTCGACTTCGACGACACGCACGCGGATTCCTCGCTGCATCCGAGCGCGCCGGTAGTGCCGGCCGCGTTCGCGGTCGGCGAGCTGGTCGGCGCCTCCGGCCGCGATGTGTTGACTGCCATCGTCGCGGGCTATGAGGTGTGCTGCCGGCTCGGCAATGCGCTCGACCCGACCTCGCATTATGCACGCGGTTTCCATCCCACCGCGACGGCAGGCACATACGGCTCGGCGGCGGCGGCCGCAAAACTGTTCGGGCTGTCGAAGCAGCAGATCATCTCGGCTTTTGGCGTAGCCGGCAGTCAGGCCGCGGGCTCGCTGCAGTTCCTGGTCAACGGCGCCTGGAATAAGCGCTACCAGGTTGGCGCCGCCGCGATGAACGGCGTGATTGCCGCCACGCTCGCACGCAACGAATTCGTTGGATCGAGCGAGTCGGTCGAGGGCAAGCACGGCCTCCTCGTCGGCTACAGCGATGATGCTCATCCCGACAAGGCCACCGCTGGGCTCGGCAAGATCTACGAGACCATGAAGATCGGCGTAAAGCCGTATCCGAGCTGCCGATACACCCACGCCGCGCTGGACGCGCTGATCGCGATGCGGCGCGAGCACAATCTCACGCCCGACCAGATCAAGCGGGTCGAGATCGGCCTGCACCGCAACGGCATCACGCTGACCGGCGATGCCGCCACCAAGCGGCATCCGACATCGATCGTCGGCGGCCAGTTCTCGATGTTCTTCACCGGCGCCGTGGCGCTGGATCAGGGCTCGTTTGGCTGGGACGATTACAGCCGGCTGGGCGATGCGGCCGTCGATGCGCTCGCGGAAAAATTCGACGTGGTGCAGGACGACCGGCTCGAAGTCGGCCGCACCCATCCCTTCGGCGCCCGCGTCTCCATCACCACCGATGACGGTGTGCATGAGCGGCTCTATGCCGATCCCTCCGGCGAACCAAGCACGTTCCCGGACGCGCAGGCGATGCAGCAGAAGTTTCTGACGCT
>DATEJC010000602.1:0-6843 GCA_035278345.1 Bradyrhizobium sp.
CAGGCGGGTTTCTCGCCGGGCGAAACGTTTGCAGCGGACGGCGAAGTCGTGTGGTCCTGGCGCCGCGACCCTGGCGTCTATCCGGCCTGCCTGTGCGGGCTCGGCAACGGTGACAAAAAAGGCCGCTCACCGGGGAGAGCACGAAGTAAGCCGTAAAGCCATTGTGCGGGGAAAGCCGGGATGTCTCGGCTGTACCTGTCAAATCCGTGTGCGTCCTCTTACTACCCATTGCACACGGTGCTGCGGGCGCAGTCGGCGCCCGGCTTTCCCTGCGCCCTCTCTCCGAAGAGGGAGCAAACGAGATTGCAAAACCCGGACAGATCGTGTCGCGGGAATGAGAACGCATGTCTCTCCATTCGTCGTCGCAATAATGAGAACGCATGCTTCTCCACCGTCATTGCGAGGAGCGAAGCGACGAAGCAATCCAGCTTGCCGCGCAAGAAAGCTGGATTGCCTCCTTCGCCCGCAATGACGATGTGACTGCTGACACTTGCCGCCATTCCAATTCGCTATCGTGCAAAACGCAAACTCGGCTATTTGTCGCTCCCGCCTTCATGCCTACCTTATCGCGCGGTGACACCAGGGAGTATCACGTGACCGAATGGATCGGCGTCGCGATCGCGCTGCTCTCGAGCTGCCTCGGCGGCACGGCTGCTGCGATCACGCGCTACCTCGCTGGCAATACCGATCCGATTACGCTGGCGATCCTGCGCTGGGGCATCGGAGTTCTCTGCGTGCTGCCGGCCGCCATCCTGCTCGGCGCCAAATGGCCGGGACGGCGCGACTGGCCGGCCGTAGCCGCGCTCGGCTTCGCCTTCTTCGGCGTGTTCTTCGTGCTCTACAACATCGCGCTTTCCTACACGACCGCCGCACGCGCCTCGCTCGCGCTCGCCACGCTGCCGCTCTCGACCATGGTGGTCGGCGCCGTGCTGCGCGTGGAGGCGCTGACCTTCCGCAAGACTATCGGCGTCTGCATTGCCGTGCTCGGCGTCGCCGCCGCACTGGCCTCTGGACTCGCATCGGCTCCGCCGGACGCCTGGCGCGGCGAACTGATCATGCTGGCCGCCGTGCTGTGCATGGCGTTCTACAATGTGCTGTCGCGCCCGTTCATCCAGCGCTCCAGCGCGCTCGGCTTTCTAGCGGTCGGCATGGGGACGGGTGCAGCCGCCTTGATCGCGATTGGCGCGGCGACCGGCAGCATCGCCGTGCTTTCGCAGTTCACCACGCCACAATGGATCGCCGGCATTTATCTCGGCATCGGCGGAGGGGCGGCGGCCTTCATCCTCTGGGTGCTTGCGCTGGAACGGGCCTCGCCGACCCGCGTCGCCAACACCATGACCGTCAACCCGATCGCGGCAGGCCTGCTCGCGACCCAGCTTGTCGGCGAGCCCATCACGGCCAATCTGGTGCTCGGCCTGATCGCGGTGTTTGCGGGGATCTGGATCGCGACGTCGGAGAAGGCATGATCTCAGTTTCGCGGCGCCGTCGGCACGGGCCCAGGCGGCGGCCCGAGGCCCGCCGATCCCTTCGGCCTCAGCGTTCCCACATAGAAGGAGAGCACGAACACCAGCACCAGGGCTGCGAGATAGATCGCATAGGACTGCGGCGGCGTGATCGCCCATTTCCACCAGCTTTGCCGATTGCTCTGGTTGTCCATACTGCCGTTGTGCGCGATCGAAACATCGATGGGAAGTAACAAAATGCTTCGATCACGTCTTGCGCGGCGCCGAGCTGGTCTTGAGGAAGAACAGCGCCGCGAGCGCGGCAAGGCTCAGCGCGGAGGAGACGATCAGCACCTTGCTGCCCATCACGTCGATCAGCAGCCCGAACGCCAGCGGCGCTGCCGCCTGCGCCATGCGCGAGGGGGCGCCGAGCAGGCCGAGGCGATAGGCGTAATTTTGCGAGCCGAAGATCGCGAGCGGCAGCGTGCCGCGCGCAATGGTCAGGATGCCGTTGCCGGAGCCGTGAAACAGCGCGAACACGCTGGCCGCTGCGCCGCCGAAGATGCCGACGATCACAGCGCCGATCGGGTGGGTAATGCAGGCAAGCCGCGTCGAGACCAGCGGATGGAAGCGGCTGAGGAAACCGGCCTCGACCACGCGGGCAGCGACCTGCGCGGGCCCAATCAGCGCGCCGGCCGCAATCGCCTGCACAGGCGTGGCGCCGGCGGCCTCCAGAATGCGCGGGAAATGCGCGGCCATGGCGCCGGTGACGGTCCAGGCAGCGGCGAAGGTGAAGGCCAGCAGCGCCATCGGCCGGTCGATCGGAATGTGCGGCTTCACCGCATTGGCGATCGCGGCCTTGGCGCCGTGCACCGCCGGCAGCATGAAGAAATTGACGGGCAGCCCGAGCAGGATATGCGCCGCCGCCCAGGCAAAGCAGGTGTTGCGCCAGCCGATCTGCTCGAGCCCAAGCGCGGTCAGCGGCCAGCCGACGGTGGAGGCAAAGCCCGCGATCAGCGTGATGCCGGTGATCGAGCGCCGCGCCGCGTCGCCATAGATGCGGCCGAGCGCGCCGAAGGCGGCATCGTAAAGGCCCATTCCCATGCCGACGCCGAGCAGCAGCCAGGCGATGACGAGGACGGGAATCGAATAGGTAAAGCCGAGCAGCGCCAATCCGGCTGCCAGCGTCAGGTTGGAGATGCAGAGCACCGAGCGGCCGCCGACGAGATCGATCTGCCGCCCGATGCGCGGTCCCAAAATGGCCGAAAGCACCAGCGAGGCGGAGAAGGCGGCAAAAATCCAGTTCGAGGAGACGCCGAGATCGCGGCCGATCGGATCGGCCAGAATGGCGGGGAGGTAATAGCTCGAAGCCCAGGCCAGCGTCTGCGTCGTGCCGAGCGCCAGGATGATCGGAAGCTGCGGCGGGTTCATTTCCTCTTCAGTCCGATTCCAGCCGGCTGCATCCGGTTCTCCTTGAAGCGCGAAAGCATTTGCCGCTCTCGGAATAGTGTCGTCAAGACGGATAGGGCATTGCTGGGCAACGCTTTCGTCACGGCTCTTTGCGCGGCATAATCGGTCCCATGCAAGTCGTTCCGCGCCTTCGTCTGATGAATTGGCTGGTCACCCAGGGCCTGACCGGCTTGCCCGAAAGCGACCTGATCCGCGGCTTCTGCGAGCGCTGCTGCGCCGAGGGAATCGCGCTCTCTTATGGGCTCGTCGTGATCGACACGCTGCACCCGATTTTCGAGGGCCGCGGCTTCCGCTGGCACGATACCGAGAGCAACCAGCCCGATAGTTTCGAGTACGGTCCGACCGAGCAGGGCGACGCCGCGGAAGGTTGGCGGCGCTCGATCTTCTACGAGATGCTCGAACAGGGTCACGAGCAGCGCGTGGTGGACCTCACCGACACCGGCACGCACCGCTATTCGCGGTTCGATGAACTCGCCGCCAAGGGGCACAAGCAGGTGACCTCCTTCGTGCACCGCTTCGGTGAGGCTGGCACGATGGGCCTGATGGATTGTGTCTATTCCAACTGGACGACGCGACAGGACGGCGGATTTGGCGAAGAAGGGCTTGCGGCGCTGCGCGACCTCGTGCCGGTGCTCGGGCTCGCCATCAAGTCGGCGGCGCAGGCCGATATCGCACGCACGCTGGGCCGGGTCTATCTCGGCCGCGAGACCGCCGAGCAGGTGCTGCGTGGAAAGATGTCGCGCGGCATCACCGAGAAGATCAAGGCAGTGCTGTGGTTCTCCGACCTGCGCGGCTCGACCGCGATCTCGGAGAGCATGGAGCCCGGCGAGA
Organism: Bradyrhizobium sp.; assembly: GCA_035278345.1. Lineage (GTDB taxonomy): Bacteria > Pseudomonadota > Alphaproteobacteria > Rhizobiales > Xanthobacteraceae > Bradyrhizobium. Next base: position 3,744 of record DATEJC010000602.1, read on the forward strand.
TCATCCCGTTCCTCAACGATTATGCCCAGGCCTCGATCGACGCCATTCACGATGCCGGCGGCGAGGTGCTGAAGCTGATCGGCGACGGCGTGCTCGCCATGTTCACCAACGAGAACATGGCCATTGCGAAGCGCGCGGCGCTGCGCGCCGAGCACCGCTTCCGCAACAATATGGACGTGCTGAACGCGCGCCGCTCGTCAGAGGGCCGCCCGGTGACAACGGCGCATGTGGGGCTGCATATCGGCGAGGTGTTTTACGGCAATATCGGCAGCGATGATCGCCTCGACTTCACCGTGGTCGGCCCCACCGTCAACGAAGTCAGCCGCATCGCCTCGATGTGCCGCTCCGTTGACCGCGAACTCCTGACCTCGTCCGCCTTCCGCAATGGCCTTGATGCTGTGGGCCGCAACTACTTCGTCTCCACCGGCCGCTTCGCGCTGCGCGGCATCGGCGGCGCGCAGGATCTCTACACGCTCGATCCGGATATCCTCACCGACGAGGTCACCGCCGGGAAATACGCACGGTATGTGGCAGGGTAGTTCATCACTGCGCCGGTTCGCCGACCATCTCGGGCTGCCGCGCCAGCGCCACGGCTGGCGACAGCCAGATCACCAGCGCTTGGGTAGCGAAGATCGCCGCCGCCAGATGCAGGCACGTCTCCGCGCCGTAGAGGCCGCCGACGACGGCGCCGAGCGCCGAGCCGAGCGGACGCGCGCCATAGCTCATGATGTTGATGGCGGAGACGCGGCCGAGCAGGCTTGGCGGCGTCACCGATTGCCGCAGCGTGGTGGTCGAGATCACCCACAGGATCGGTCCGGCGCCAAGCAGGAAGAAGCTGAGGCCCGCAAGCCAGGGCGACGGGACGAGCGTCGTCAGCGCCATGATGCCAGCCGCGATGAAGCCGGTGATGGGACCAAGGCCGATCACTGTGCCGAACGCGAGGCGACTCATCACGCGGGTGGCGAACAGCGCGCCGACCACCATGCCGACGCCGTACATCGCCAGCGTCGTGCCGACACCGGTGGCGCTCAGACCGAGATGACGCACGGCATAGGGAACGAACACCGCGAGCAACAGGAAGGAGGCGGTGTTGAAGATGAATTGCGTGATGAACACCGGCCGCAGCAGCGCGTGCCGCATCACGAAGGTCGCGCCCTCAGCGGCCTCCTTGAGCGGGTGCCGGCGTGGCACGGGCTGACGCTCCGGCTCGTAGATGCCGGACAGCAGCACCACGGCGATGATGGAGAGCGCCGCGGCAAAGCCGAAGGCGGGGGCGGCGCCGACCCATCCGACCAGCACGCCGCCGAGCGCGGGACCGGCCGCAAACGCAACGGTGCGCGCAAGTTCAATCCGCGCATTCGCGGCGGGCAGCTGCGCGGCGTTGACCAGCGAGGGCACCAGCGCGGGAGCCGCGACGCTGTAGACGACGGTGCCGCACACAGCGGCAAAGCCGAGCAGGGCGAGCAGCGGAAGATTGAGCGCCCCACACCAGATCAGCAGCAGGATCGCAGCCAGCGCCGTGGCACGCAGCGCTTCCGAGCCCGCCATCAGGAAACGACGCGACATGCGGTCGGCGGCGAGGCCCGCAGGGATTGCGAACAGGATGAAGGGCAGGGTGAGCGCGGTCTGCAGCGCGCCGGTCTGGCCTTCGCCGACGCCGAGCAGCAGCACGGCGACGATGGGAGCCGCGGCCAACGCAACCTGTTCGGCCGACTGGGCGGCGAGGTTGGACCAGGCGAGCCGGTTGAAGGTCGGGGGCAGTTCGATCGCAGGCGAAGTGGACATGGCGCAAATCCGGGAATCTTGGGTTGGGGCATCCTCCGCCGCGACGACGGGGGAACCCACCCGCTTCCCGACAACACGCGTCCGCAAGGCAGCTAGATGCAGTTGCAAATGAGTTGCAATAAAGAGAATAATCGACCATCATGCCCCGGATGGACGCAAAGGCCCGCGGTTTGAGCTCTGAATCCCTGCCCAATGCCATGAACAGCTCCGGAGGCTGGCGCGGCGATTCGAGCAAGCTCAAGAGCCTGGCGGAGGTGAACGCGACCGTCGCCGTGCCCCCCGTTGGTGGGCTGTGGTGGCGGCGGCTGCTCGCCTTTGCCGGGCCGGGATATCTCGTCTCGGTCGGCTATATGGACCCCGGCAACTGGGCGACCGACCTCGCGGGCGGTTCCAAGTTTGGCTACACGCTGCTGTCGGTGATCCTGCTGTCGAACCTGATGGCGATCCTGCTGCAGGCACTTGCGGCTCGGCTCGGCATCGTCACCGACCGCGATCTCGCGCAGGCCTGCCGCGCCAGCTATTCGCGTCCGGTCAATTTCCTGCTCTGGCTGGCCTGCGAGGCCGCGATCATCGCCTGCGACCTCGCGGAAGTGATCGGCACCGCGATCGCGCTGAAGCTGTTGTTCGGCATTCCCCTGATCGGCGGCGCGCTGATCACGGCGCTCGATGCCTTCCTGCTGCTGCTCCTGATGAACCGCGGCTTCCGCTTCCTCGAAGCCTTTGTGATCGCGCTCCTGGTCGTGATCGCCGTCTGCTTCACGATCCAGATCGTGGCCGCCGCGCCGCCGGTCGCCGAAATGCTGCGGGGCTTCGTGCCCTCGAGCGAGATCTTCACCAATTCGGAGATGCTCTACATCGCCATCGGCATCATCGGCGCCACCGTGATGCCGCATAATCTCTATCTGCATTCCTCGATCGTACAGACCCGCGCCTATCCCCGCACCGACGAGGGCCGCCGCGACGCCATCAAATGGGCGACGGCCGACTCGACCATCGCGCTGATGCTGGCGTTGTTCATCAATGCGGCGATCCTGGTGGTGGCGGCTGCGACCTTTTACAAGAGCGGCCATAACGAAGTGGCCGAGATCAGCCAGGCCTTCGAGCTGTTGTCGCCGCTGCTGGGTCTTGGCATCGCCTCGACCCTGTTTGCGGTGGCGCTGCTCGCCTCCGGCCTCAACTCGACCGTGACCGCGACGCTCGCCGGCCAGATCGTGATGGAAGGTTTCCTCAATCTGCGCCTGCCGAGCTGGGCTCGCCGCCTGCTCACCCGCGGTATCGCGATTGTGCCGGTCGTGATCGTCACCGCATTCTATGG
>DATEJC010000603.1:0-7459 GCA_035278345.1 Bradyrhizobium sp.
AGCCGGGAAATGCTGCGCGAGATGCGGCTGTTGCTGCTGGAAGAAGGCCATTGCTTCCGCGATCAGGCGCTGTCGTTCTGCAAGATGCACTCCTCGCCGCGCGAGCTCCTGGACGCCAATTCGCTGTCGACCCTGGTGCAGATGGTCAGCGCCGGCGTCGGCGTCACCCTGATTCCGGAGATGGCGGTATCGGTGGAAACGCGTTCGGCCGCTGTTTCGGTCGCACGCTTCAAGAATCCGCAGCCCTCGCGCACCATTGGCATGGTCTGGCGCAAGACCAGCCCCCTGGCGCGTCAACTGACGCAGATTTCCGAAGTCGTGTGCCTGGCGGCCGGCAAGACGCAGGGGAAGCAGGCTGCGTCGTCACGCAACAAGGGCATCAACGGCAAGCCCGCGTGAAGCTTGCATCTCGGGCGTGCCTGGCCGAAAACGCTTCGATGCCATTCCCCGTCATCCGACCCGCCCGACCAGACGAATATGACGAGGTCGCCCGCGTCTGGATGGAGAGCTGGGTCTCCACGGGCCTTGCGGAAGCCAGCCATTTCCTGCTCGCGAATTTGCGTGCGCGGGTGCGGCAGGAGATCGAAGGCGGCTGGACGCTGTTCGTTGCCGACGATAACGGAAATTTCGCCGCGATGCTGGCGCTGCATTTGCCGGACAAATATCTCGATCAGCTGTTTGTTGCGCCCAAATACCAGGGCAAGGGCATTGGCCGGCAGCTGCTTGCCTTCACGCGGCAACAATTGCCTGACGAAATCTGGCTGCGCTGCGTGCGCGAGAACGAAAAAGCCTGGCACTGGTACGAACGTGAAGGCTTCATGTACGAGAAGGAAGAAGTCGCAAGCGCGACCGGCTTCATGATGAAGTACTACCGGTGGAAGAGAGAGGAAACGGTCCGATGATAAAGCTCTACTGGTCGCCGCGCTCGCGCTCGTTCACCGCGCTCTGGCTGATGGAGGAGGCCGGGCAGCCGTATGAGCGCGTACTGACGGATATTTCCACCGGCGCGCAGCGCACGCCGGAATATCTCGCGATCAACCCGATGGGCAAGGTGCCGGCGATCAAGGATGGTGACGCCACGATGGCGGAGGCCGCCGCGATCTGCGCTTATGTCGCCGAACGCTATCCGGACGCGAAGCTCGCTCCGCCGGTCGGCGATCCCCGGCGCGCGAAATATCTTTACTGGCTGTTCTACGGCCCGGGCTGTATCGAGCCCGCCATCGTGCAGCTCGCCACCAAGATCGAGATGAACCCGGTCGCGGCCGGCTGGGGCGATGCGCAGCGCGTCGTCGACGTGCTCGATGGCGCCTTGCAGAAGGGCCCGTGGCTGCTCGGAGAGGATTTCTCGGCCGCCGACATCGTGATCGGCTCAGGCCTGAATTTCGGCGTGCGGCTGTTCAAGATGATCCCGTCGCGGCCGTCGTTCGAGGCCTACATCGCGCGGTGCATGGCGCGTCCGGCGTTCCAGCGCGCAGAGAAGATCGCGGTGGGCTGAGGTCTGGTTTTCCGTCCTGGCTCAGGCCGGGACGACGCGGGGGTCCAAGTCCTGCGCGTAATCAACACCGTCGATGCCGAATCCAAACAGGCGCAGGAACTGGCTTTTGAATTCGGGAAGGTCTGCCAATTCGCCGAGCGTTTCGGTGGAGAGGAGTGGCCATCGTCGCAACACCTCCGTCTGGACTTCGGGCGAAAGCTCCCAGTCGTCGAGTCTGATGCGCTTCGCCTCGTCAACTTCGACACCCGGGCCAAGGCGCGTCCTGAACAGGCGATCGATCTGTTCGATGCATCCTTCGTGGAGCCCGAGTTGCTTCATTACCTTGAACAGTACCGTCCCATAGAGCGGCACCACCGGAATGGCTGAACTCGCCTGGGTGACCACGGCCTTCAGCGCCACTATGCGGGCCGCGGCTTGGCCGAGCCGGCCCCGGATATCTTCCGCCTTGCGGTCGAGATCGGCCTTGGCGCGACCCAGGGTGCCATTCCAGTAGATAGGCCAGGTCAGCTCGCTGCCGATATAAGTGTAGTTGAGCGTCCGGAAGCCCGCCGCCAAGACACCGGCGTCCGCGAGCTGGTCGACCCAGCGCTTCCAGTCGTCGCCCCCCATCACCGCTACCGTAGCAGTGGCTTCGTCCTCAGTCGCCGGTGCAATCGTCGTCTCATAGACCTCGCCGGTTTCGGTGTTGAGGGTCTTGATTTCGACGGGAGCACCGAGCGGCTTGATCGTCGAGCGATAGGTCTTGCCCGTGACCGGATCCGTGCGGACCGGAGCGGCCATGCTGTAGACCAGCAGGTCCAGCTGTCCGAACTTTTCGCGGACACTGTCGATGAAATTTTTCTTCAGCTCGTCGGAGAAGGCGTCGCCCTCCAGGGTGAGGGGAGATCGTCCTATCTTCTGAGCCTCTATCTCGAATGCGCGATTGTTGTACCAGCCGGCGCTGCCCGTCCTGCTTGCCGAAGGCTCACGCTCCAACGACACGCCGATGGTCTCTGCTCCCCCGGCGAAGGTCGCAACAATGCGGCTCGCGAGGCCGTATCCTGTCGAACATCCCAGCACGGCGATGCGCTTGGGACTCTCCGGAATCGGGCCTTGACGGAGAACGTAAGCAATCTGGTCACGGACATTTCTGGCGCAGCCGACGGGATGTGCCGTCGTGCAGATGAAGCCTCGCACGCGCGGTTCGATAATCACGCCCACCCCATTTCGGATTGTTGCAATGTCCCCATTCGCCGCCTGCGGACCTTCCTTAGCGAGCGAGGCGAGTTAAAAACGAAATCACGCATCCATCCGCTTGAACACCAGCGTGGCGTTGGTGCCGCCGAAGCCGAAGGAGTTCGACAGCACGGTGGCGAGCTTGGCGTTGTCAATGCGTTTGCGCACGATCGGCATATCGGCAAACACAGGATCGAGCTCCTGGATATGCGCGCTCTCGCAGACGAAACCATTGTTCATCATCAACAGCGAATAGATCGCTTCCTGGACGCCGGTGGCGCCGAGCGAATGGCCGGTCAGCGCCTTGGTCGCCGAGATCGGCGGACACCTGTCGCCAACGCCGAACACCTTGCGAATCGCCTCGATCTCCGGCGGATCGCCGGCCGGCGTCGAGGTGGCGTGGGGGTTGATGTAGTCGATCGGCGTCTTCACGGTCTCCAGCGCCATGCGCATGCAGCGCTCGGCGCCCTCGCCCGACGGCGCGACCATGTCGTAACCATCCGACGTCGCACCATAGCCGACCATTTCGGCATAGATGCGCGCGCCGCGCGCCTTGGCATGCTCGAGCTCTTCCAGCACGACGACGCCTGCGCCGCCGGCGATGACAAAACCATCGCGATTGATGTCATAGGGGCGCGAGGCGGTGGCCGGCGTATCGTTGTATTTCGAGGACATCGCGCCCATGGCGTCGAACAGCACGGACAGCGTCCAGTCGAGCTCTTCGCAGCCGCCGGCGAAAATCACGTCCTGCTTGCCCATCTGGATCGTCTCATAGGCATTGCCGATGCAATGGTTGGACGTCGCGCAGGCCGAGGAGATCGAATAGTTCACGCCCTTGATCTTGAACCAGGTCGCAAGCGTCGCTGATGCCGTCGACGACATGCCCTTGGGGACAGCGAACGGACCGACACGTTTCGGACCCTTGGTGCGCGCAATGTCGGCGGCCTCGACCAGCGTGCGGGTCGACGGCCCGCCGGAGCCCATGATGATGCCGGTGCGAACGTTGGAAACTTCTGACGGTTCGAGGCCCGCATCCTGGATCGCCTGCTCCATCGCCACGTGATTCCACGCCGCTCCATCGGCGAGGAAGCGCATGGCGCGGCGATCGATCACCTCGGCAGGATTGAGGGTCGGCGCACCCTGCACCTGCGAACGGAAGCCGAGCTCCTTGTGCTTCGCGGCATGAGTGATGCCGGATTTCGCCTCATGCAGGCTCGACAGCACTTCCTGGGTGTTGTTTCCGATGGACGAGACAATGCCCATCCCCGTGATGACAACCCGCCTCATGTTCGCCTCGCCCTGTCCGTTCGTCTTTGTGTGATGGCCTGAAATATCAGTTCAATTGCCGGGTTGCGGTTCGCTGCCCTGCTTGAACAGTCCGACCTTCAGGTCCTTCGCGCGATAGATAGTCTCGCCGTCCATGGAAAGCCACCCGTCGGCAATGCCCAGCACCAGCTTTCCACGCATCACGCGCTTGATATCGGTCTGGTAGACGACCTTCTTGGCATGCGGCAGCACCTGGCCGGAGAACTTCAGATCGCTCAGCCCGAGCGCCCGGCCACGGCCTTCGCCGCCAATCCAGCCGAGGTAGAAGCCGACCATCTGCCAGAGCGCATCCAGCCCGAGGCAGCCGGGCATCACGGGGTCGTTCTTGAAATGGCAGCCGAAAAACCAGAGGTCCGGTTTCACGTCGAGCTCGGCGCGCACCAGGCCCTTGCCGTACTCGCCGCCGGTATCGGTGATCTCGCTGATGCGGTCGAACATCAGCATCGGCGGAAGCGGCAACTGGGCATTGCCGGGCCCGAACATCTCGCCCCGGCCACAGGCCAACAAATCCTCGTACTCATAGCCGTTGCGCCGATTGAGCATCGTTTCAAAAACCCTCTCAAATTCCCGATTGCGCGTTTTGGGCGGGATAGCAACCCCGCGGGCGACCCGCATCGTCCCCGGGTAGCTGCGTAGGCCGAGACAGCCCTGCGAGGACCGGCATTGGCCATTGCCGAAATCGCATGGCTCGGATAGCGGCGCTCTGTAACATAGCCGTCCGCAGCCGGCAAAGCGTCGATGCGGGGTAAATCGCTGCCGGGGCCGCTCCGTTCCGCTTAACCTTGGTCAAGTTCTAGTTGCGAAAAACTTGCATCTGAGGCATTTCCCTCTATATTCCAGCAGAATAGAGCATGAGTACGGGCCCGACCTTGGATATCAACGACGCATCGACCCGCAATGACGAGGCGGACAACACCGCGGTACGCCCGGCCGGGCATCAGCCCGCGCTGACCGGGTGCCCGTGGCATGACGTCAACGAAATGCTGCAGGCTGCTGGGCTGCGTCCCACCCGTCAGCGCATGGCTTTGGGCTGGCTGCTGTTCGGCAAGGGTGCGCGTCATCTCACCGCGGAAATGCTCTACGAAGAGGCGACGCTGGCCAAGGTTCCGGTGTCGCTGGCGACTGTTTACAACACGCTCAACCAGCTCACCGATGCCGGTCTTTTGCGTCAGGTCAGCGTCGACGGCACCAAGACCTATTTCGACACCAATGTGACGGCGCATCATCACTTCTATCTCGAGAACAATCACGAGCTGGTCGATATCCCCGACCCGCATCTGGTGCTCTCGAAGATGCCCGATGTGCCCGAGGGCTACGAGATTGCCCGTGTCGACATGGTCGTGCGCCTGCGCAAGAAGCGCTGATTAGAGCGAACTCGGGATCACTCCACCTTCTCGCCTTCGTAGACGCCCCACAGGCGCTGCTGTTCGATCCAGCCGTCAAAGCCGTTGCCGGTGACGCGGCACCAGCCGCTCGAACATTTTTTCACCTGCGCGACGACGCCGGCCTGCAGCTTTGCAGCAACCGCGCTCGAAGGATCGGCGCGGTCATAGATCGGCGCGAGATCGTTCTTGCTCTTCATGGTGACGACGGCCGTGCGGCGGCCGGACAGCATGGAGTGATAGACCCAGCCTTCGGAGCCTTCGGAATCGCGCACGCGCCGCCAGTTCTCGAATTCGGCCGTGATCTCCACCGGCAGGCCGGCGCGGATGTAGACCCAGGCCACGTCGTTGTCCTTGGTCGGCCCGGCCCGGACGTTCACATGGTCGGATTTGAGGCTGACATAGCGCGGGATAGGCAGCCCGCTGGTGGCCGCAGCCGAATCCTTTGCCGCATGCCCGATATCGCCCAGGGCTCCCAGCATCGCTGCCGCCAGGACCACCGCCGCACTGAAACGCCCCAACCCCATCAACTCGTCTCCTGCCGAGAAAACCCAGCTCAACCGCCTTGAGCTGATCCCGCTTGTCTTGACGCCAAAACCCCAAAATCCCCTGTGCAGCTGCGAAGATCACCATCCCGCTGGTCGGTTCCTTGGTTCTTGTCTTGGCCCGGCCTTCTGCTAGAGAGGACGGAACGCAAGAAAGCCGAATTTTCCCGGGGAAAACCGGGATTAAATATCGGGGAACCCAAGGAAATGCCGGGGACCGCACTGCAAGATTGCAGTGTCGAACACCCGGGTTAATGAGGTCTGAACGGCAGGCTTTTGTTAAGCTCAGCCTCATGAGAGCGGAAAATGTCGGTTAAGAAAAAGCCTCTCGTCGTCGTCACGCGCAAGCTGCCGGACTCCATCGAGACCCGGATGCGCGAACTATTTGATGCGAAGCTAAATCTCGACGACACGCCGATGACACCGGAGCAGATCGCCGAGGCCGTGCGCACCGCCGACGTGCTGGTGCCGACCGTCACCGACGAGATCAAAGAAGAGATCCTGAAGCAACCGGACTGCAAGCTGCGTCTGATCGCGAATTTCGGCAATGGCGTCGACAATATCGATGTCGCCGCCGCGCATGCCCGCGGCATCACCGTGACCAACACGCCGAAGGTGCTTACCGAAGATACCGCAGACATGACCATGGCGCTGATCCTCTCGGTGCCGCGCCGGCTGGTCGAGGGCACCTCGATCCTGCACGAAGGCAAGCAGCACTGGTCGGGCTGGTCTCCGACATGGATGCTGGGCCATCGCATTGGCGGCAAGCGCCTCGGTATCGTCGGCATGGGCCGCATCGGCCAGGCCGTGGCGCGGCGCGCGCGCGCCTTCGGCTTGCAGATCCATTACCACAACCGCCGCCCGGTGGCGCCGCAGATCGCCGAGGAACTGGGCGCTACCTATTGGGAAAGCCTCGATCAGATGCTGGCGCGGATGGACATCATCTCGGTGAACTGTCCGCACACGCCGGCGACCTATCATCTGCTGTCGGCGCGGCGGCTGAAGCTGATCCGGAAAGACGCCTACATCGTCAACACGGCGCGCGGCGAAGTGACCGACGAAGACACGCTGATCAGGCTGATCGAAGGCGGCGAGATCGCCGGCGCCGGCCTCGACGTCTACGAGCACGAGCCGGCGGTGAACCCGAAGCTGGTGCGGCTCGCCAAGGCCGGCAAGGTGACGCTGCTGCCGCATATGGGCTCGGCCACCATTGAGGGCCGCGTCGAGATGGGCGAGAAGGTGATCATCAACATCCGCACCTTCCTCGACGCCCACAAGCCGCCGGATCGCGTGCTGCCGAGCATGCTCTGAGGCGCCGCCCCAATCAGGTACGATGGGCGCTGAGATCGGCGACTACCGGCCCGTCGCCGTTGAGCGGATTCGACGGATCGCGCCTGTAGTGCAGCGTCTCGAACCGCATCGCGCGCGCGTCCACCATCAGCAAACGTCCGACCAGACCCTCGCCAAATCCGACGATCTCGCGGATGACCTCCAGC
>DATEJC010000604.1:0-4600 GCA_035278345.1 Bradyrhizobium sp.
GTTCGGCGGCTTCACCGCGAACTCCACCGGCGCGCGCTTCATCGAATGCGACTACTGGAGCGGCCAGATGATGCTGGAATTTTACAACGAGCTGGAAGGCGGCCGCGGTCCGGTCTTCCTGAAACTCGATCACCTGGCGGAGGAAACGATCGCGGAGATCGAACACATCCTGCACACCAACGAACGCCCGAGCCGCGGCCGCTTTCACGAACGGCGCGGCAACGACTACCGCCAGAAGGCGATCGAGATGCATATCTCGGAAATCGGCTTTTGCAGTGGCCACAGCGCCTCCGGCATCTGGACCAACGAAAAAGGAGAGTGCTCCCTCCCCGGCCTGTACGCGGCGGGCGATTGCGCCAGCATCCCGCACAACTACATGCTCGGGGCGTTCGTATACGGCAAATTCTGTGGCGAGAACGCGGCCGACTACATCGCCGGCAAGTCCGCGACCGTGATCGACACCGACATGGTGGAAGCGGAGCGCCGGCGCATCATGGCGCCCCTGGCGCGCAGCGAGGGCCTGACGCCGTTCCAGGTCGAATACAAGACGCGCCGCATCGTGAACGATTACCTGCAGCCGCCGAAGGTCACGCGCAAGATGGAAATCGCGCTCGAGCGCTTCGGCGAGATCAGGGACGACCTCGAGGAACTCGGCGCCGTCAACCCGCACGAACTGATGCGGGCGATGGAGGCGCACACGATCCGCGACTGCGCGGAACTCGCGGCGCGTTCTTCCCTGTTTCGCAAGGAAAGCCGCTGGGGCCTGTACCACCTGTGCGTCGATCACCCCGAGAAGGACGACGAGAACTGGTTCTGCCACACCAACGTCAGCAAGGGCGCGGACGGGAAGACGGTCTTCCGCAAGCGCGAGATCGAGCCCTACATCGTCGAACTGAATGCCGAAGAAAAAGCCGCGTACCAGCGCCTGCGCGTGGCCGGCAGCAAGACCGCCATCGCCGTCTAACCGAACCCGAAAGGAAAGATCATGACCATCGCAACCACCCGCACGCAAGCCCCGGTCGTCGTCGACCAGTCGAAGTGCATCGCCGAGAAAGGCTGCACCGTATGCGTCGACGTCTGTCCCCTGGACGTGCTGGCGATCGACATCGTCTCCAACAAGGCGTTCATGAAATTCGACGAATGCTGGTACTGCATGCCGTGCGAACAGGACTGCCCGACCGGCGCCGTGCACGTCAACATCCCCTACCTCGTGCGCTGAGGTGGCTCCCATGATGGCAACCACACTCCACGAACGGCTGCACAGCAGCGACCCGGGCGTGCGCCGCGTCGCGGTGCTGGATCTCCCCTACTCCGACGAGGAAGACGACATCGTGCCTCTGCTCGTCGCCGCGCTGGCCGACCCCGACGCGAGCGTGCGGCTGGAAGCGGCCAGGGCGATCGAAGGCTACGAAGATCCCGAAGTACTGGAAGCGCTCGTACCGCTGCTGAAGGACACCGACCCGGAGGTGCGGCGCGCGGCCGCGATCACGCTGGCCGAACTGAAGGAACCGGCGTCGGCACCGTACCTGCTGCCCTACCTGGGCGACGAAGAAGCCTCGGTCAGGATCGCCGCCCTGCACGCGATCCGCGCCCTGCGCGTGGACGCGGCCTTCGAACCCGCGCTGCGGGCACTGGGCGACGTCGATGCCGGCGTGCGGCGCGAAGCGGTGGGCGTGCTCGGCTACCTGAAAAAGCCGGAAGCGATCGGCGCGCTGACGAATGCGGCGGCCAACGACCCGGACCAGGAAGTGCGCCGCATCGCGGTGGGTGCGCTCGGGTACGCGTCGGAAGTCAGCATCCAGCCGACGCTCAGCCGCGTCCTCGCCGATCCGGCCTGGCAGGTGCGCGAGGAAGCGGCGACGACGATGGGCAAGCTCGGGCTGGCGCTCGGCGTGCCGGACCTGGTGCGCGCCATGGACGACGAGTTCTGGCAGGTGCGCGTCAAGGCGGCGCGCAGCCTCGGCAAGCTGAAGGCGAAGGCCGCGGTGCAGGCGCTGTGCGAGGCGTTGCGGCATCCGATGAGCAACCTGCGCAAGGAAGCCGTCATCGCGCTGGGCGAGATCGGCGATACGCGTGCCATCGTCCACCTGGAAGCGGGGCTGAAGGATGTGGACTCGGACGTGCGCAAGCTCTCGAAGCTGGCGCTGACCACCATACAACTGAACGGAGGGGCGGCATGACACACGTCGTCGGCGAATCGTGCATCGGCTGCAAGTACACCGACTGCGTCTCGGTGTGCCCGGTCGAGTGCTTCCATGAAGGCCCGAATTTCCTCGTGATCGATCCGGAAGTCTGCATCGACTGCGGCGTGTGCGTGGCGGAATGCCCCGTCGAGGCGATCTACGACGAAAAGGACCTGCCGGATGGGCAGAAGGACTACGTCGCGCTGAACGCCAGGCTGGCGGCCCGCTGGCCCCTGATCACGCAATCGACTGAACCGTTGCCGGAGGCCGACGCCTGGGCGTCCCGGCAGGACAAGCGCGACCAGCTGGTGGAGGTGGCCTAGCAACGTGGGCAATGCGTCGTTTTTCATCCTGTGACTCATTCTGGAAGGATTCAACATGACACTTCGGTTCCTCATCCGTATTGCCGCGCTCTCCGCCGCTGTCCTGTTCACGCCGGTGTTGCAGGCGAAAGAGGTCGTCACGATCGGCATCGGCACGCAGAACACCACCACCAATACCGTCACCGGCGGCATCGTCATCAAGGAGCTGGGCCTGCTCGACAAATACCTGCCGAAGACGGGCAGGTACGCCAACATCGATTTCAGGGTCGACTGGCAGAACTTCACCTCCGGCCCGCCCGTGACCAACGGCATGATGGCCAACAAGATCCAGATCGGCATGATGGGCGACTACCCGCTGCTGGTGAACGGCGCCAACGGCCAGCAAAGCAGGGGCAACGAGACGCAGCTGGTCGCCGTGATCGCCTATAACGCCTTCGGCGCCGGCAACGGCGTGGTGGTCAACAAGGACAGCCCGTATTACCAGCTGGCCGACCTGAAGGGCAAGAACGTGTCCGTGCCGTTCGGCTCGGCGGCGCACGGCATGCTGCTGCAGGCGATGCAGGCGCGCGGCTGGTCGGACGATTTCTGGAACCTCGTCAGCCAGACGCCGGAAATCGGCACCAGCAACCTGCGCGAAAAGAAGATCGACGGCCACGCCGATTTCGTCCCCTTCGGCGAGCTGCTGCCGTACCGGGGCTTCGCCCGCAAGATCTTCGACGGCGCGGAGACCGGGATTCCGACCTTCCACGGCATCGTCGTGCGCAAGGATTTTGCGGACAAGTATCCGGAAGTCGTCGTCGCCTACATCCGCGCCATGATGGATGCCGACGACTGGGTCCGCAACAACCCGCGGCTGGCGGCGGAAAAGATCGCGGCATGGACCAGGATCGAGAAGGAGGTCGTCTACATCTTCCTCGGCCCCGACGGCATCCACACGCTGGACCCGACGATCAAGCCCCTGCTGGTGAATGCCGTCAAGACCAGCTACGGCGTGCTGCAAAAGCTGGGCAAGGTGAAGGAATTCAATGTCGATGCGTGGGTCAACGAAAGCTATCTGCGCGCGGCCTTCAAACAGCGCGGCCTCGACTACGACGCGCAGAAGCGCACCTTGGCCAACTACGACATCCGGGGCGAGGACCCGGTCTGCGGCAAGGCGGTGACGCGTCCGAAGGAAGCGGGTGAGATCTGGATCGAGGGCGGCGGCATCGTGCCCCTCAGCTCTCCGGCGTGCACCTTCATGGGGATCAAAAAATACCAGGACGCTGGCAAGAAAATTGCTGTGGTCTATTTGTTCGATCAAGGACTCGGCATCAAGGTATTTGCCGACAGAGCCTTCTATGCGGTCCACGGCACCGGCGCGAAACTGGATGTCGTGCCGTTCCTGCTGAAGAAGGACGCGGAGACCAGCGCAGCAAAATCCGGAGGCACCGTCGCAACCTACGAGCAAGTGCTCGCCAAGATGGAGAAATGATCATGGCTCTGATGGACCGTCACCCAATCGCACCGCCGCCAGCGGCGCCGCCGCCCCACCCGGCCCCCGCCAAGCCGATACGGCAGCCCAGGCTGGAAGCCATCGAAGGCGGCGCGGCCGCCAGGCCCCGGCCAGTGCCCCCGTTCTCGCTGAAGCGCTGGCTGGAGTCGGGCATCGGCGGCGCCGTGCTCGGCAGCCTGTCGATCGCCGCCGTGCTGCTGGCCTGGTACCTGGCGACCTACTACAAGGTCGATTTCTACATACGCTTCGGGAACATCCCGACACCGGCGGACGTCTGGCGCAGCATCCTCGAGGTCACGCATTCGAACAAGTTCGCGGTGAATATCGGGATCAGCGTGCGGCGCGTGCTGATCGGCTTCTGCGGCGCGGCGGTCGTCGGCACGGTCCTCGGCGTCATGGTCGGTCGCTACCGCATCTTCCGTTCGCTGGCGCTGCCGGCGATGGAATTGTTCCGGCCGATCCCGGCCATCGCCTGGGTGCCGATGGCCATCATGCTGTGGCCGAACAACGAGGTCAGTATCTCGTTCATCACGTTCCTGGGGGCCTTCTTCCCCATCCTGCTCAACACCATCCACGGCGTGGAGAGCGTCGACGGCGTGCTG
>DATEJC010000605.1:0-2095 GCA_035278345.1 Bradyrhizobium sp.
ATCGCGCTCGATCGCGCGCGCGCTTTGGTGGCGTTGAATCAACCGGACGAAGCCGCAGCCGCTCTGGCGCAGGCGCGCGCCGCTGAGCCGGATTTCGCGCAGGCATGGTTGCTTTCGGCCACGCTTTCGCGGCGGCAGAACAAGTTGATCGAGGCGCAGGCCCAGATCGAGAAAGCCGCTCAGCTTGCCCCGCGCGACCCCGAAGTGGGATTGGAAGCGGGCGTGATCGCCATGCTTTCGGGAAAGGAGGAAGCGGCGCGGCGAAGCTGGACCTCCGTGCTGGCGATGGCCCCGCAAAGCGATGCGGCCGCTACGGCGAAACAATATCTCGCGCAGCTGAGCCCGGACGGGCAAGGCGCCAGAGCCGCGGTGAAGGCGGCGGCAAGGCCGTGATCCCGCTTTCAGTTCTCGATCTCGTCACCGTGCGAGAGGGCGGCACTGTCGCTCACGCGCTGGGGATCACCGTCGAGACCGCCCGCGCGGCGGAGCGCGCCGGTTACAAGCGGTACTGGGTGGCTGAGCACCATGGCATGGAGGGGATCGCAGGGGGCGCGACCTCGGTAGTGCTTGCGCATCTCGGCAATGCGACCAGCACGATTCGCATCGGGGCGGGCGGGATCATGCTGCCCAATCACACGCCTTACGTGATCGCGGAACAGTTCGGAACGCTTGCCGCTCTGTTTCCGGGGCGCGTCGATCTGGGGCTCGGCCGGGCGGCCGGCGCGGACGGGCGGCTCGCCCTGGCGCTGCGCAAGGACATCGTCGGCGCCGCCGAACGCTTCCCGCAGGACGTGGTGGAACTGCGCGCCCGCTTTGCCGGGCAAGCGGTGGGCGGTGTCGCGTCTCCGCAGGCTTCCGGTGCGAAGGTGGAGATGTGGATGCTCGGCTCCAGCCTGTTTGGCGCGCAGCTCGCGGCGATGCTGGGTCTGCCTTATGCTTTCGCCTCGCATTTCGCGCCGGGCCTTCTGGAAGAGGCGGCGCAGATCTATCGCGAACGGTTTCAGCCATCCGAAACGCTTGATCGGCCTTATTTTATGGCTGCCATCAATCTCCTGGCCGCCGACACGGATGAGGAGGCGCGGTATCTCGCCACGTCCGTCGACCAAAGCTTCGTCGCTCTTCGCACCGGCACTCCGATCAAGCTGCCGCCGCCGGTGCGCGGCTATCGGGAGAGCCTTCCCGCCGCCCGCCGGGCGATGCTGGAGCAGGTCCGCTCCGTCAGCGCGATAGGCAGCCCGGCAACCGTGCGGCAGGAGGTGGAAGTCTTCGTCGCACGAACCGGAGCTGACGAACTGATTGTCAGCATGGCGACATTCGATCCGGCGGCGCAGCAGCGTTCGCTGGCATTGACCATGGACGCGCTGCGGTAAGGCCGCTCACCGAGGATATACAATTTCGTTTCGGGCATTGACCGCGCGGCAAAATTGCGGAAACGGAAGCGCCCATGAGCAAAGCAGACGTCGTCATCGTGGGAGCAGGGCATGGCGGGGCGCAATGCGCCATCGCGCTTCGCCAGAACGGCTTCGAAGGCACCATCACCGTCATCGGCCGCGAGCCGGAACATCCTTATGAGCGGCCGCCGCTTTCCAAGGAATACTTCGCGCGGGAGAAGACGTTCGACCGACTCTACATCCGCCCGCCGACGTTCTGGGCCGAAAAGGATGTGACGTTCAAACTTGGCACTGAAGTCACCGCGGTCGATCCCAAGGCGCATGAGCTGACGCTCTCGAACGGGGAGACTTACGGTTACGGCAAGCTGGTCTGGGCGACGGGCGGCGATCCGCGCCGGCTTTCCTGCCCCGGCGCGCAGCTTGCCGGCGTGCATGCCGTGCGCACGCGCGAGGATTGCGACACGCTGATGGCGGAGATCGACGCCGGTACGCGGAACATCGTCGTGATCGGCGGTGGCTATATCGGGCTTGAAGCGGCGGCGGTGCTTTCCAAGATGGGCCTCAAGGTCACTCTGCTGGAAGCTCTGCCGCGCGTGCTGGCGCGCGTCGCGGGGGAGGAGCTTTCGGCCTTCTATCAGAAGGAACACCGCGATCACGGCGTGGACTTGCGCACAGGGGTTTCCGTCGAATCGCTTGAAGGCGAT
>DATEJC010000606.1:0-3246 GCA_035278345.1 Bradyrhizobium sp.
TGCTAAGGTCATCATTGCCTCCCACTACCCGTTTTAGTGGAACAGCCGTAGCGGCCGATGTCAAGCGTCGGAGGTGCGGGGCTCATATGGACGAGCCATTGCCCTGCCCCGATCGTGAGCGGGGATGGAAGCCTGCTCCTACGCGCTGACCAAGGCGCTCACGCTGACCGCCGACTATCAGTTCATCACCAACCCCGCCTACAACGCCGACCGCGGCCCGGTTCACGTCTTCTCGGGCCGCTTGCACGGCGAGTTTTGAGGCGCGGCGGCGCAGCAGCCGCTCACTGCAGCGTGACGGCCGTCTTGTCGAGCGCCGCGCGCAGGCCGTTCGCCAGCTTCATGGCATCGTCATTGGCCCAGAAATGGCAGAAGAACAGCCGAGGCTGCTCGTCCAGCATGTGGCTGTGAAGCGCGGTCACCTCGATGCCATTGCTGCGCAACGCCTTGATCACCGGATTGACCTCATCGCCGGTCAACACGAAATCGCCTGTTATCGCCGCCTTGCCACCGCTTGTGGGTTGGAAATTGATCGCCTGCGCGACGCCCATCGGGCCGGGCGGCGCAATCTGCATGCCGCCTTCGCTGACGGGATCGCGGCGCTGCACGGCGAACTGATAGACGCCGCCATTGCTCTGGCCCTTGACGCCGATGATCTTGTCGAGTTGCGCCGTGTCCAGCTCCACAGCCGGCGGGGACGCAGAGCCGACCGTCGTTGCAAGCGGCGTCTTGCTCGCCGCCAGAGCCTCCCGAATCGCCACCGCCATCTTCACTGGATCGCCGTGGCCGCCGACATGCATGTAGAAGGTCGATGGACTGGCGCGCAGCAGATGGTTGTGCACGGCCGTGATCTCCATCCCGCCTTCGATCAGCTTGAGCATGACGGGATTGATCTCGGTCTCCAGCAGCACGAGATCGCCCATCACCATGGCGCCGCCATGCGCCGGCTTGAACGCAACCCAGCCGCCCAGCGCAAGCGCCGGTTTGATGGCGACGCCATCGAGCGTCACCGACAGATCGCTGCGCGGAAAACCGTAGCGGTGCACATCGCCTGATACCGCGGCCTTCCTGCCGAAGGCCTCATCGACCTTCTGCCAATCGATCTGCTGTGCTGACGCGGCGGTGTTGAGGAATGCCGCAAGAAGTGCGGTCAAAAGCCAGAGCGCGCTACGCATCGGGATCTTCTCCTGGTTCGGATTGATCGATCCCCATTGCACGAAGCGCGATCACAAAGCCTTCCGCCACCTGCGCCGGGTCGCCGAGAAAGACGACCGTCGATCTGGGCTGCGCCCCCTGCCTGGGGTCAACCGGCCCAACGATTTCGGATGCGGTCTTCGGAAGGTTTTGATCGCCCACGCGCAATCCCCTCGACAAATCGAGTGTTGCGCAGAGCTTGGACGAAGAACGTCTGACGGGGAGTCTGCATGTCCCCGGCGAGCTTGTACCGCGGATCGCGCCGCACCCGCAACATTGACGCCGGCGGCGTCGGCAATCCCCGTGCGGCCGAGTATCACAAGCCCGTGTATGTCAGCGCGCTCGTGTGGAACCGGGCGACCCACGACGTTTGAGGCCGGAGGTTAGCCATAAGAAGGTCACGGACGCTCGCGGGCCACTCAATCTACATGGTCCGCCTCTATC
The DNA here is from genome assembly GCA_035278345.1 of Bradyrhizobium sp. GTDB lineage: Bacteria > Pseudomonadota > Alphaproteobacteria > Rhizobiales > Xanthobacteraceae > Bradyrhizobium. Next base: position 1,636 of record DATEJC010000606.1, read on the forward strand.
AGTCAGTCATGGTCACCGTGTAGTCGGTGAAGTGCATGTAGCTGTCGGCCTTCGACCACAGTCCAATGCGGCCCGATACCGGCTGCGCCAGCGTATCTTCAAGGTAGAGCTTGCCGTCGAGATAGCCCTCGACTTTGGTGCCGTTGACGTGAACCTTGAGATCATGCCAGTGCCTGGTCGCCGTCGGCGTATTGCGCACCCATTTTACCGAGGAGCGCTTACCCTTCTCGAATTTCCACAGCACCAGATTGTTTTCGAGGCAGTTGGCGCGCACGGTCAGGTAGTCGCCATTCGGCTTGAGATTGAAGAGGATCCCGGCGCCCTGATCGATGCGACCCGACAATCCCTCAAACCGCACGGTGATTTCGCCACCCGTGAAATTTTCGACGTTGGGCACAACCGCGTAAGGAAAGTAGGCGTAGGCCTGCACCCGGTCGAGAAACTCCGCGTAGCGCTCGCCATAAAGGGCACGCGCCTTGTCGGCGATCCCCGCCGATGACTGCCCTTCCTTCCATTGCCGCCCGTCAACGGCGAGCACCTTCTTTCCAGCGTCAGTCTCGATCCGCCAAACGCCCACCACCGGTACCAGCGATTTCGGCTCCGCACCCACCGTCTCATCCGAAAACTCGATCTTTGCGGGCTGAGCGGCAAGGCCAGGCAACACCAAAGCCGCAAGTGCAACGGCCGACACGAGTGCCCTGATTTTGCTGTTCATGATGGACCTCCTTGGTGCACGAGACAGCGATCGAATCGACGCGGGCGGCGGCTCCACCACCCGCAAAGCGCAATCGTGAGCGGCAGGGCGCCAAAGAACCACAGCAGCGCGAAGTTGGCGTGGGCCACCAGCGGATAGCCGGGATATTCATCGCCGGGCATCGGCGAAGGTCGCGAAACGCCGGCGAGGCCATAAATCAGCGGCAATATCTCGCGCGGACTGGTGGAACGGCTGACATCGGATCGGTTGCCGTAGACGTACTCGATTGCCCCATAAGATTCGTCGCTCAGGCCCGTCGGGGGGTAGTGTTGACTGCCCGCGAGAGTTATGGAGACGTCCGACATTACCCGCTCGAGCTTGGACAGCACATTGCGCTGCAGATCGGCATAGCGAGGATCCTCGGGAGCCAGCCGCACGTTGATGACGAGTGGAAGCTTCAACGTGGCGAGCAGTTGCTGGTCGGCCGCGGCGAAGGAATTTCGCCGGTCTTCCGTAAGGTCGACAGACCATCCCGCCTGAGTGGCTGCGCCGAGAATTGCCGCGAAAGTCAGAACGCACACCACGGAAGCGCGCATTTTCTGCCGCGGTGGCACACCCGGCGGCAGCCAGACGCTGGCAAGGGCAACACATCCGCAGATCGCGGCGATAGTGCCCAGCAGCAATCCGCCGGACAGCAGCCCCTGTTCGAACGGACGCAACGTCTGGGTCAACGACAATTTAGCGATCCACGCCAGCAAACCAGGCTGGCCGGCAACGGTGAAATCCAGGACCCATGATCCGATAGTGACTGCCAGCGCGACAATGGCGGCGGTCGCTGCGCTTTCCGATATTGAAGCTGCGAATAGCGAGAGCGCGCCGACCAACGTCCCGTAGAGCAGATGACCAAAGAGAAGATT
>DATEJC010000607.1:0-9722 GCA_035278345.1 Bradyrhizobium sp.
TTTCGGCGGCCCATCTCGCCGCCATTCGCTTTCCGCCCGGGCTCGAGCGGCTCTATGTCGCGCGTGACGATGATCCTGCTGGCACGGTCGCATTGGCGAGATTGACCGAGCGAGCGGACCAGGCCGCGATCGAGATTGTGCCGCTTGAACCCAAGCTCGACGATTTCAACAGCGACCTATTGGCTTTTTGGCGCGAAGGACTGGCGTCGAACTTGCGACTTCAACTCCGGGCCGAGGACGCCGACCGCCTGCTATAGGTGGTTTGATCGGGGGGTCAGCGTTCGCGACCAACATCGGCAGTGCATCCCCTATTTGCCTGGAGGGCCGCGCCCGGCCTTCCTTTAGAGGGCGACTGCGGCGAACGGCCCGGGCCGACAATGGCTTCGCCGCGGCTATTTTCCGCCGGGGCTCTGGCCCCTTTGCAGCGCGAACCAAAATAGCCGCGCTTCGCCATCCTCCGCTTGACGCTCCGGCCGCGCCCTCGCGGGCGCGGTGCAGGCCCGCGCCGTTCGCCGCCGATCGTCGCCAGGAAGGCCGCGAGTGGCGCGGTCACCCAAGCGACGGAGGCTTGCATGACCACCAACAACGATCCCGCTGACCCGCAGCCCGGTTCGACCGCCTATCTCCTCCAGGAAATGCAGCTTTACGGCCATCGCCCGTTCGAAGACGAACCCGATCATCGCCCCTTGCCCGACGGCCGCATTGCCGGCGGCGCGATTGCCGACATCTTCGACGCGCTGGTATCCTCGCTGATCGACACGCGCATCGAACCCGATCTCGAAAATCTCGCCTGGGGAATCGTCAACGTCTTCCACCGTGCCGGTGAACGGATCGAGCGCGAACTCGACGACAATGAGCGCGAGCAGAAGCGCCTGCAACGCGAGCAGGACGGCAGCGAGGTCAAGTCCGTCGAGCTGGAACGCCGGATCGCCGAGGGCATCACGATGATCGAGCGGCGCGACACCATGGAATTCTACCGCGATGCCGCTGCAGACCAGTTCCGCATCCACATCCGCAAAGCCTGGCTCCCCCGCTCAGGCGCGATGGTCAACCGCAAGATGCTGACGTCCGCCGTGCTCGATAGCCGCAAGCATATCGACCGACGCGCGTATCAGGATGCACGCGTTCTCAATCCCGATGGTGTCAGGATCGCCTTCACTGGCGGAGCCGACTTCAACGATCATCAGTTGATCTACGCGACACTCGACAAGGTCCACGCCCAACTGCCGGATATGATCCTGTTGCATGGGGCGACGCCGACCGGAGCAGAACGGATCGCCGCCTGTTGGGCACGTGACCGCAACGTGCCGCAAAAGCCCTACAAGCCCGATTGGGAGCGCCACAAGAAAGCCGCACCCTTCAAGCGCAACGATGCCATGCTGGACGCGGTGCCCAAGGGCGTGATCATCTTTCCGGGCACTGGCATCCAGGACAATCTGGCCGACAAGGCCCGCAAGATGGGCATTCGCCTGTGGGACTTTCGCAAACGGTCGGGCTAACACCCGACCCGAAAGAGCTTCGGTCCGACACCCGAACTAAGGCAATGGCCCGTTGGAAAGCCGCATATATTCGCTTTCCGTCACGATCATCGAGATTTGCTGGCCGGTGCAGTCCCTGACAATCCCCGTTTGAAAGGTCTCGCTGCCACGAACGATCGTGCCGCCGATCAGGACGAGACCGTCGTGCGTGAAATCCTGCACATCGATGCGAAACGTCCGCATGCCCGATGGGGCATGGTGATCGAAATGCTTGCCGAAATGCGGCAGGTTCGGCGCAAAGTTCATTTGCACGAGAGGCTCGGGTTCAGAATCGCTCACGTCATGGATGATATGCACGCGCCGTGACCACGCAATATTCCGTTCGACGTTTCGGAGCCTTTCAGGGCTCAATCGAAGCTCGGTTCCGAATGTCCACCGCAATGCACTTTTCGGGCAGCCCTCATCCATAGAGCGAAACCACTCCCCGCTCTTTGAGGCGCTAGTCCTTTCCGGACCCGCGACCTTCCACGATCAACCCTCAAGGGGTCCGCTATGCTTCGCATGCGGCCGCTTGGGCCTTCGTCCCGGCGCGGTGACCGCGGTCGCCTGCCCGGATGCGTCGGCGCCTGTCGAGCGGGGAGTGGCCCCGCTCCGAACGACAGGAGTCGGTCATGAGCCTCGAAGCCGCGCAACGCTACGCCTGGAACCTCGCCTGTACGCTCAAGGTGATCATCATCCTGATCGAAACCGACGACGGCTATACCGCCATGACGAGCGAAGATTACGACGGCGACGCCGACCATATCGTCCGAGAATATGATGTTTTCGCCCAGTAGATGCGAACAGGCCGATCGATCGCACCCCGGGACGCTTTCGTCTCCGGGCAATTCCGCTATATTCGATACGCGCTGTGGTGGCTGGTGGAAGCGCGTCCAACCCCTTGCAACAAGGATGTGACGCCATGCCGATCATGTTTCCTTTGACCCTCATCGGGGTCGGATATCTCATCTACCAGCTGTTCGCGGGCGCGACGTTGGCGCTGCCGGTCGCGCTTGGCGTAGCCGCCGGCTTTGGCGCCAGCCAAATCGGCTATTCGCCGTTTATGGCTTTCCTGATTGGAACACTCGCCTTCATGGCCGTAATCGCCGGGAGCCGGTTTGCCGCACTCAAGCTTACCAATCCGCAGGCAAGGATCGCGCTTGCGCTGGTCTTCGCGCTTCCAGCAGCGCTTGTCGGTTATTCCATCGCGCACGCTTTGGCCGCCCTCGTGGGTGCCACGGGTGTCGTTTTCGGCGTCATCGCCGCAGCTGGGTGCGCCGCTGTCGCGGCCCAACGAATGCTCAGGCCCGCGGTCTGAACTTTGATCCCAAGGTCTCCAAAAGCGCCCCGCCCGGTTTGATCCGGGCGGGGGCTTTTCGCGTCACGCGCTCATTTGATGGCCGGGAAGCGGTAGGGCGATCCGCTGCGGCCTCACCTGTTTCATCGAAGATGGACGGATAGGGCGGTCCCTCCGTCCGCGACGCATGCCCGATAGAGCGGCGCGGTTTGACATGGACCAGTCGGGGCCGGTCAGTTCCGCCGTCGCGACCGCCGCAAATAGCATTGCAGGCGCAGGGTCAGGAACGGGCGTCCCGCCTGTCTGCACGCAGGACTGTCCGAAACCACGATCGCGGTGGCGGGTGTCTGGAACGGTTCCGAGAAACACGCCACGTCTCCTGTCGGCAGATCCAGACCAGTGCCCAAACGGCCTCTCCTCATGGCTTTGATGACCGGGACCGGCTTCGCCTCTGCCGCTCATGGCCGCAACGGCTCTGGGTCACTTTTTTCCCCTGCCGGCTGCGCCGTCATTCCGCGCGGGACAAAAAAGCGCCCCGCCGCCGTCTTCCGCTGACGCTTCAGGTCTGACGACTGCGGCCGCGGCAGCCCCGGTCATGTCCCAAGCCATCGAGACCGTGATGGGCACGGACCTCGTGGATCAAGACTGGAGACTTATCATGGCTACCATCGGCACCTTCAAGAAGACCGCCAACAACGAGTTCGTCGGCGACATCGTCACCCTCAGCGTCCAGGCCAAGGGCGTCCGCATCGTTCCGGACACCAACCGCGCCAACGACAATGCGCCCTCGCACCGGGTGATGGTCGGCCGGGCTGAGATCGGCGCCGCCTGGACCAAGCAGTCGAACGAAGGCCGCGATTATCTGGGCCTCAAGCTCGACGATCCGAGCTTCACCGCCCCGATCTACGCCAACCTCTTCGACGACGAGGACGGCGAGACCTTCAACCTGATCTGGTCGCGCCCGACCCGCCGCAACGGCGACTGAGCCGACCGATCAAGCCCCGCCCGGATCAAACCGGGCGGGGCTTTCGTTTGATCCATTTTGGCGTTATTTATTAACCACTTGGGATAAGCTGCGACTTATTCGCAAATAAGCCGCAACCTCGTTGCGCCCTGCACCAATCGCAAATTAGCTATGCGCCGCAGGGGGCATCGAGGAGTTTTGCGATGCCAGGTTACAATCGTCTTCACTTACCGGCCGCCTATCAGGCCCTGACTGCTCTGGACGCACGCGCGTTTGCCTGGGAATGGCTTCGTCGCAATCCGGATTTCCGCAACATCTGGCACTCGGCGGCCGCGCCGGCACGACACGCCAGCGCAGCCACCGAGGCGATCGTTCGCCGATCAGCCCGCACACTCATCACGATCGCGCAGCATCCGCTGGCAAGGAGGTGGTCCCATTGGGGCCTGACCTTTCGCGCCCGATCCCGACACCGCCGCGATCGACGCATCCGCCATCGCCTGGAGGCCGGAGCTTGATACGTCTGTCCTGACGATCGTGCGGCCCGTGCCCTGGGCGCGACCGATCGCCAATCTGCGCTTCCTGTTCGAACGCTGGGGCGATCGCATCTTCCGTATCGGATCGCCGGGCGGCACCCATCTCCTGATCCGGCGACGCGGCGCGCCCGAGCTCTCGCTCTGGCTACCGTCGCGCATCGCCCCGGCAAGGGGTGCGGGTTTCGGTATCTATGTTCATCCGGACACGGCCCACGCGGCGCGCGTCCAAGCCGCGGCGACGTTTCGGCGCGCCATCGGCCACGGCACGCCGCTTCGCTTTACGCCCTTTGCCCATGCACACCGTCATGCGGCCATGCTCTATATTCATGACCTGGCGCGGAACGGCGCGTCGCTTCGCGACATTGCCGGACTGCTGCTCGATCCGATGCCGGTCGATTGGAGGTCGAGTTCGGAACGATCGGATCTTCGCCGGCTGCTCGATGCCGCCATCGAGATGAGTACGGGTGGGTATCGACGGCTGCTGGGACCACGTCCGGCATCTTAGCCAAGCCCAGGCTCGCGATGTGGTCGGAACTTACGCCCCCGCTTTCCGGCCACCACGGGCCTTCTTTCGTCGCCGATGATGACCGGGTTCGCGAGGCGCTTGGCAGACGCCCCGCTCACCTCACCAAGGAGCCCGGTCATGCCCAACATCATCAAGGACACACGCTATCTACGCACCAAGGAGGCCGCGCACTATGTCGGCCTCTCCGCGCGCACGCTGGAGAAGCACCGCACCTACGGCACCGGCCCCGCCTACCGGAAGATTGGTGGGCGCGTCGTCTACACGCTTGAGGATCTGCGCGCCTGGGCCGACCGCGGTGCGTGCGCCTCCACGTCGGATCCGAACAACGGCACGGTGCCGCCTGCCGCACGCCGGCCGGGCGACCATGCGCCGGAGCAACGCTGATGAAGCGGGCATTCTCAGCCGCGGCAAACGCTGCCGCGTCGCCGCCTCGCTCGCATCGCCGTCCGCCGCGCGTCGGCTTGTTCACCTCGGCCGGCGCCGCATTGGCGCTGCTCTTGCTGCCGGTCGTGCATCGCCCGCAACTCCGCCTGCTCTGGAATGCCTCAGCGAGCGTCCCACTCGGCCTCTATCGCATCGAGCCGGGCGCCCCACCGCGCATCGGCGACCTGGTCGCGCTGCGACCAGCGCCGGCGCTCGGACGCTTCATGGCTGCGCGCAGTTATGTCGAGGCCAATGCCCTCTTGATCAAACCGGTCGCGGCCGCAAGTGGCGCTACCATTTGCCGCATTGGTGACCGCGTGACAATCGACGCGCGACCCGTCGCCTTTGCGCTGCCGCGCGATCGCTTCGGGCGCCCGCTGCCGACCTGGGGTGGCTGCCGCCGCTTGCGCGCCGACCAGCTCTTCCTGATCGCGCCGGCCCACCGCGATTCCTTCGACAGCCGCTATTTCGGCCCCGTCGACCGCCGCCAGATCGTGGGCCGCGCTTTTCCGCTGTGGACCTGGTCATGAGGATGGCGCAGTGCCGAAACCTTGGCGTGCTCGCGCTGCTCGCGCTGCTCGCCGCCGCTTGCCCGACCAGCGCCCAACCCGCGGGACGGCCGATCGTCACTGGCTGCGCGGTGCATGCCGCAGAGGCGGCCAACCGATCTGGCTTGTCGGCGGACATCGTGATGCGCGTCATGATGGCAGAGTCCAGCGGCAATCCTCGCATCGTCTCTTCGAAAGGCGCTATGGGATGCATGCAGATCATGCCCGCGACCTGGGCCTATCTGAGTGCGCGCTATAATCTCGGTGCCGATCCGTTCGATGCGCGCCGCAATATGATTGGCGGCGCCATGTATCTCGCAGAGCTCATGGCGGGCTACGGAATGGCAGGTGCCATCGCAGCATACAATGCCGGGCCCGGCCGGTATGAGCGTTATGCCGCTGGACGGGCGACGCTCCCTGCCGAGACGATCGCCTACGCCGCACGGATTGGCGCGGGTGCCGCGGCCGGAGGCGCTGCATCTACACCACCGCGCTGGCAGGAAGCCGGTCTCTTTCTGGTCAATGCCGTCAAGCCCACATCGGCAATCCGATCGGTCAGCATAGGACGCGCAGTCGACCGCCGGGCGGTGAATCCACTCTTTCCGCTCGCCAAATTGGCGGACGCCAGCAGCGAGCCGCCTGCTGCACGATAACAGCCTTCGCACTATCTATCGCTTATGAAGAAATGGAACCTCGAAACGCTGCGCGCCCTCGATCTCAAATATGCGAAAGAGGGCCTACACATGCACCAGCGGCCGTTTCGGGCCGCCACCGAAATCCTCGGCTCCGCCTTCTCGATGGGCGTCGGCGGCAATCCCGAAGTGCAGAAGATAATGGCGGCCTACGAAGCCATGATTCCCGAGGTCAACAGTTCTTGGCCGGGCATGGGCATCGGCCTTGCCGCGGTCGTCGACCAGGTCCGCAAGGTCACCGTCCCGGTCGTGTTCGGCGAACGCGCGCTCGAACCCTGGAGCGCGCTCGGATTCCTGAGCAAGGAGGCATGGTGGTTGTGGTGCCGGGAAGACGAGCGGCTTGCTGCTGGCACCACTTTCGCTTTCGCCGATCTGCTCGACCTCACCTATGGGCTCGACGATCTGAAGGGCGGCAGCGGCGCCGATCTCGAATTGTGGAAGATGGCCACCTCCAATCTTGCTGATGCCGCCAACAATTTGCCGACCACATTCAGCGTCGATTCGGTCCTGCAGCCGATCTGTCTCGTCGCCGAGCTGGCGATGAAGGCCGCCCTGGTGCGCAACGGCGCCGATCCGAAAAGCTTTGGGCAAAAGGGCGGGGAAGGTCACGACCTCAAGAAGCTGAGCAGCCGGCTCGCGACCGAGAAGCCGCACCGCGACGATGCGCACATCGCCGATATCGTCACGCGGATGCCGGCCTATGTGGGAAGCCGCTACAAGCCTGCCGGCCTGACGCGGCTGGATGTCGTACGGCTCGCGCTCGGCGTCCAGTTCATCGCGGCATCGACCGTTCGCCGCTACAGCGACCGCGACTTCGCACAGCCTTTGGAAGCCGACGATTGGCCGGCACCGCGCCCGCCGCTCTTCGACAGTTGAGATCGATATATGCGGGCGCGCGCTGACCAATCCGACGCCGCATCAAAGCGAGCATTCGCCAATCATGATCCGTCTCCGGTGCGGTCGGTCGGTTGGAGCAATCTGGCGCGCGCGGCTTCCTCGGCTTCCGTGGCGAACGCACGCGCGCCGCGCCGTCGGTACAACAGCTTCGATTGCGCGCCGTCATCGCCCTGGAGGCGAAGCGCCAGATCGAGAAACGCCCCGTACAGCAAGGCGCGGTCATCGTCGGCGAGTGCGACGAGACCGGCTTTCTGCACAAGCCCGCCAAGCTCGATGAGATGCTTGGTGCGTTCCCTTCGTGCCACGACCCAGGCCCTCGTGTCGCTGCGCGCCCGAGCGGCCTCAAGCCTGTTCCGCGCTTGTCGCAGCCGCTTTGTCGCCTGCGCCAGCGCCACCAGCGCGGCGCGAGGATCGCCGGCTCGTTTCCCGAAAGAATTGTGCGCCGCGCGCACTCCACTTCGTGATCGTGCCCTTGTCCGTTTCCGCAACCGCGGCGATGAGGGCGCCGGCAAGCAGATCAGGTTCCAGCGCATCGGCGCCTGTCGCCTCTATCAGCTCGCCGAACTGCTGCACCTTGCGCTGCTTGAGCAGCTTGGCCCGGTCATTGAGGGCCTTCAGCTCTGCGTCGAAATCCCGTACCTTTCGCATCGTCGCATCTCCATTCGTGCTGTCGATGCGATCTAGCTGGGCAGGTTGAGGCCAGGTTCAACGCCTCGAATCTCTCAGGCGTGCTCTAGCGCATGAGAGCGCGCTTATACGTCGTACCGACGTCGCGGGTTCAGGCGTAAATGGGTTGCCGCGATGGCGATCTATCACTTCTCGGCCAAGATCATGGGACGCGGCACCGGCCGTAGCGCGGTGGCGTCTGCCGCCTATCGCTCGGCCTCGCGTCTTCATGACGAGCGGCTCGGTCGACATCACGACTTCACCAACAAAGCGGGCGTCGTCCATTCCGAGGTGATGCTGCCCGAAGGCGCGCCCGAGCGCCTGCGTGACCGCGAAACCCTCTGGAATGAGGTCGCGGCGACCGAGAAACGGAAAGACGCGCAGTTCGCCCGCGAGGTGGAGTTCGCGATCCCACGCGAGCTGACGAGGGAGCAGGGCATCGCGCTCGCCCGCGAGTTCGTATCTCGCGAGTTCGTCGAGCGCGGCATGGTCGCAGATCTCAACGTCCATTGGGACATCGGCTCGGATGGCGAGGCCAAGCCCCACGCGCATGTCATGCTGACCATGCGCGAGGTGGGCCCGGACGGGTTCGGCCCAAAGGTGCGCGAGTGGAACGCCACGGCGTTGCTGCAGAGCTGGCGCGAGAATTGGGCGAGCCACGTCAACGATCGCCTGGCGCAGCTCGGCATCGAAGTGCGGATCGATCACCGCAGCTATGACGCGCAGGGCATCGAGCTGGAGCCGCAGCACAAGATCGGCGCTGCCGGCGCACGCCGCGAAGCGAAGGGCGAAGATGCCGAACGCGCTGAAGATCATCGCACGATCGCACGCGATAATGGTGCCGCGATCATCGCCGATCCGCGCGTCGGACTGGAGACGCTGACGCGGCAACAAGCGACGTTCACGGTGCGCGACCTGGCGATGTTCGCGCATCGCCATTCGGACGGACAGGAACAGTTCGATCGCGTCCTTGCCAGCATGCGCCATCATGAGTCGGTGCTCGCGCTTGGACGCGACGGTCACGGCGCGGAGCGCTTCACCACCACCAGCATGTTGAGCGCGGAACAGGCGCTGGTGCGCAACGCCGAGCGGCTCGCGCAGATGCGCGATCATGGTGTGTCGCGCGCAGATCTCGGCCGCGCCGTTGACGCCGCTGAGGCCCGCGGCATGCAACTCGGTGCCGAACAGCGCGCCGCGCTCGATCATGTACTGCGCAAGCCCGGTCTCGCACTTGTCGTCGGCTATGCCGGCGCCGGTAAATCGGCGATGTTGGGCGTCGCGCGAGAGGCCTGGGAAGCGGCTGGCTACACCGTGCGCGGCACCGCGCTGTCCGGCATCGCGGCGGAGAATCTCGAAGGTGGATCGGGCATCGGGTCGCGCACCATCGCCAGCCTCGAACATAGCTGGACACGCGACCGCGATCGGCTCACTTCGCGCGACGTGCTGGTGGTCGATGAGGCCGGCATGATCGGGACGCGCCAGCTTCAGCGTGTGCTCGCCGAGGCCGCCGGCGCTGGTGCAAAGGTCGTCATGGTCGGCGACGCGCAGCAGCTCCAGGCGATCGAGGCCGGCGCGGCATTTCGTTTGCTCGCCGAGCGGCATGGCGCCGCAGAGATTGGCGAGGTGCGCCGGCAGACCGCGGAATGGATGCGCGAAGCA
>DATEJC010000608.1:0-17953 GCA_035278345.1 Bradyrhizobium sp.
CCGGTCAGCACCAGCACGCGCAACGCTGGATCGGCTTCGACCTGGTCGAACAGTTTCAGGAGCACGCCGAGATCGTCGGCCTCCAGGCGGTTGTGATGCCTTGGCCGGTTGAGGCGGATGTTGGCGCGGGCGCCGGAAATGTCGAGCAGCGGCGCACTGGCGCCCTCGGTGTCCAGCATGAAGGTCTCCTTATTTGTTTTCCTGCGCGCGCCGCCTGGCCTCGGCATCGATGGTCCGGCCAAGATCAGGATGCCGCGCCATCAAAAGGTGGAAGTCGACGAGGTCGAGCACGAGCAGCCGCGTGACGCCGGTTGTTGTGATGTTGGCATTGCGCGTGACATTGCCGAGCAGCGCCATCTCGCCGAAGAAGGCGCCTTCGCCGAGCGCCACCTTCTTGCCGCCGGGCAGATCGACTTCGACCTCGCCCGCGGCGATGAAATACATGCAATCGCCCTGCTGTCCCTTGCGAATGATCATGGTGCGCGGCGGCAGGTCCATGGTGCGCAGCATGTTGGTGACGTCGGCGATCGCAGCGGGACCGAGCGAGGCAAAGAACGGCACCTTGCTGACGGACTCCCAGGTTTTCAGGAAATTGTCGCGCCGCGTCTCGGCGGCAAAGCCGGTGGCGAGGATGCCGGTCCACAGCCCGAACACGCCGAGGCCCGAGATCATCACGAGGGCGGCGACGATGCGGCCGAGCGGCGTCACCGGCACCACGTCGCCATAGCCCGTGGTGGTGAGCGTCACCACCGCCCACCACAGAGCGGCCGGCACGCTGCCGAACGTCGCCGGCTGCACCTCGCGCTCGAGGAAGTACTCGGCGACGGAGGCGAGGAACACCACCATCAAGAAGATCACCAGCACGGAAAACAGCGGGCCGGATTCCAGCGCCAGCACCCGGCGGAGCTGGCGCAATCCAGGAATGCCCGGCACGAGCTTCAATAGCCAGATCACGCCGAGCAGCCACGCCGATTTCGGACTGGCGCCCGCGATCAAGGCCACCGGGATTGCCGCCGCGGCGACCAGATCGATCACGCCGCGGAACGAGAGGCTGTAGGCGAGGGCGCGCTTTGCCAGTACGGCATGGCGCAGCCGCACCACCCATTCGAACACGAAAAACGCCAGGCACGCCCATAGCACCGCGCCGCCCCAGCGATGGGCCGCCTCATGGGCCGGATCGACGGTCAGCAGCATCATCACGAAGACGCCGACCGCCACTGCGACGTAGGCCGGCCTCGTCATGTTGCGGCCGGCGGTGGCCGCCAGGAACAGGGACAAGGCTCGGAATGGCGGTTTTGACATCGGGAGGCGGGGTCTCGCCCTCACAGGAAACGGGAAAACCGCAAAGTGCCTGCCTTGCGCCATGCCGTCAACGACGGCCGGGCCGGTTTGTCCCGCACCCTGAAGGGCTTAGGGGCGATGCAGCGGGACGGCGCTGCCGGCCGTTGGAATGGCCCGGACCGGGGCCGGGGTGAGCAACTAAATTTAATCCAGACCTGTGAAATTCCCGACCATACCTCGCCTTTTCTCCGTATATCGAAGGGATCGGGCGCGCCTTATGATGGCGGTTACGGCCACGGCTAAGATCACGAAAAAACGTCCATTTCGAAACGACTGGTTGGCTCCCATGGATACGTCTCACCTGGCAGAACACGCAGGAACCGCAGGCACTCTGTTTGCGTCGATCTTCGTGGTCTCCATGACCACGATGAAGACCATGGTCCCGTTGCGAGTCTTCGGCATCCTCCTCAACCTTGTCCTGATCGCAACTGCGATCCCGAGCCACAACTACCTGACCATCGGCGTACAGTCGGTGGTGCTGGTGCTCAACGCCTACCGCCTGCACCAGATGCTGCAGCTGATCCGCGACGTTAGGCAATCGGTCAACAGTGACCTCTCGATGGACTGGCTGAAGCCGTTCATGACCGAACGCAACTGCAAGGCCGGCGAAATCGTCTACTACAAGGACGAGAAGGCCGAGGACATGGCCTACATCGTCAGCGGCCGCTTCCGGCTGGTCGAATCCGGCATCGAGCTACCGGTCGGCGCCATCGTCGGCGAGCTCGGCATGCTGCAGCCGTCGAAGGTTCGCACGCAGACGGTGGAATGCATCGCCGACGGCCTGATTCTCTGCGTCAGCTACAGCAAGGTCGAGGAGCTCTACGTGCAGAATCCCGCCTTCGGCTTCTATTTCCTGCGCCTTTCCAGCGCACGGCTGTTCCAGAACATTGCCAAGCTGCAAGAGCAGCTGGACGAAAAGACCGCCTTGCTCACGGCAAGGCAGGCGCAGGCGTGAGCGTCGGCAGCATGGCTGTGTTCTCTGACGTCAGGGAATCGCTCCGTTACCTGTTCGCCGACATCATCGGCGAGCGGGACGGCTCGGTGCCGCATCTACCAGAGCGGCTGCCGGAAGCGGTCGTAAGCGCCGCCAGCGAAGCCATTCACCTGATGATCGAGTACCAGGGCACGGCTTACGCCAAACTCTATGTCGACCGGCTCAAGCGCTTCATCGGCAAGCGCGGCGTCGACGATGCCATGCTGCTCGAGATCGCGCGCCTGATGGCGATGCGCATGAGTTATGAGGACGCGATCCGGATCGCGCATCTCAAGCTGCTGGAGCTGGAGGCTTATCCCGACACGCCGCGCGCCGACGACGTCAGGAGGCTGCGGTTCGACGAAATGGTCGAGGCGCTGCCGACGGTGGTGGCCGAGCCTGTGCTCGACGTGCTGGACCGGCTCGGCTGGGTGCACAAGCGGGTCAAGATCCATTTCAGCACGGCGAGCCGCTTCAGCATCCGCCGCCTGAAGATCGAAGCCTCGCTGCGGCGCTGGCGCCGCTACTCCATCCGCTATTCGAAGGAGCGCAACTGGGTCGAGCGCTGGCTGCACATGATCGACCGCGCGCTCACCAAGCAGCCGGCGTCGGCCGCTGCGATCGTCGATACCGCCACCATGGTGCAGGGCTATGGTGACGCCTATCGCTATGGCCTCGCCGACTGGCACCTCATCATCGACAATCTGGTCAAGCCGACCTTCGACGGCGTGTTGCAGCTGCCGGACCTTGCGGGGGTGATCGCGGAGGCACGGGCTGCCGCGATGCCCGATCCCCGGCAGGCGGCACTGAAGCGCAAGATCGCGGAAATCCGGGCGCGGGCGGCTTCCGGCGGCGCGGAAGCCGCCGCGGAATAGCGCAGAACAGGGGGCGATGGGATTGGCCGTCATGTCCCCGGACGGCGGGGCCGCCCGGGTGTCGGTGTTCGCCGAGTACAACTATGCCTGGTTCGACGACAACCGCACCTGCTTCGTCGTCGGCGGCTGCACGCCTCCTTCCCTGGGCATCAACCAGAAGCTCAACTTCCAGACCGTTCTGGTCGGCGTCAGCTGGCGCTTCAACTTCGGTGGCCCAGCGGTCGTCGCCAAGTACTGAGCGGCATTCTCTCCGACAAATTCGAAAGCCCCGGCTCGCCCTGGGGCTTTTCATTTGGCGCATTGGCGGGGATCGCTGTCTGGTAGCCGGCCGCCACCCTTTCCTCAGGCGCTTTGCGCGGTCTTTACCACCACCACATTGTCCTCATGGGTGGGCGCGGGCGCAGCGTCATGCGGATGGCGCTGCAGCGCCTCGCGGCGCATGGCGATTTCGTCGCGCACGAACTGGTAGCCGAGCTTGAACGTATCGAGCCCGTCGCTACTGATCGTGCCGTCGCGTAGCCCGATCACCACGCCGCGCAAGATCTTCTCCAGTTCGTCCTGCAGGCTGTCGAGCTCGTCCATGCAGGTAGCGTCCTGAACGTCCTCGCCGAGGTCCAAAAGCTGGGTCGCCAGCTCGCTCGCCTTTTCCGGCGCGATGCGCGTCACCTTGGTGTAGAGCGTGGCGCAGATCGAACCGATGATGCCAAGCGCAGCGACCGCAAAATACAACAGGTCACTGTAGCGCTCGACAAACGACTTGATGTCGTCATTGATGTATTCGGCCGCGCCCGAATGGGCGACGATGAAGGCGTCCTTGTCGGTG
Source organism: Bradyrhizobium sp. (assembly GCA_035278345.1). Classification (GTDB taxonomy): domain Bacteria; phylum Pseudomonadota; class Alphaproteobacteria; order Rhizobiales; family Xanthobacteraceae; genus Bradyrhizobium. The sequence goes on from DATEJC010000608.1 coordinate 4,013, forward strand.
GCGGCCGGCTCGATGCGCGAGGCAAAGCCGTTCTCCAGCGCGAGCTCCGCCTTGTTCTCATAGATCAGGCGGGCGAGCTCGCCGATGGTCGAGGTCGGCATCCGCGACTGCGCGACCAGCAGCCATTGCAGCCCGACCGTCTCGACATCGTCCTCAGGGATCGCCGGCGAGGAGGATAATGTGCCGCCCTGGATCGTTTCCTCCGACAGCGCCGGGTATTTGCGAGTCAGTACCTTGGCCGCCTCGATGGCGTTCAGCGTGAGGCCGCCTCGCTTGGCATATCGCTCGTAACTTTTGTCCTTCATGATCCTGGACGCCGGCGCGATCATGACCACGGCGGCGACACCCGCCGCAAACAGCTTGTCCACGGGCGTTCCGGGCGAAACGACCTGGACCAGGGCGCTTGCTGCCGAGCCATCGGACAATTCGAGGACGTTGCGGATGAACGCGGCGCCGCTGTCATTGTCGGCGATGATCGCGACCTTCTTTTTCTTCAGTTCGGCGGCCGACTTGATCTTCTTGCCGCTGGGGCTGAACACCAGCACCAGATCATGGTCGAGGATGGCGACGGCGCGCGCGCGGGGCGGCACCTTGGCGTCGGTGCGCAGGATGGCGAGATTGGCTTCGTGGCGGTCGAACTGTGCGAGCGCCTTGGCGTTGTCGGGGTTGCTGACGATCTTCACCTTGAAGCGCGAGAAATTGTTCTTCAGCATCGTCTCGAGCTTGCCGGCAAAGCGCGCCTCGGGTCCGTTGGGATCGCCGACGGCGAATACCAGCGTCTCCGAGTTCTTGAGCCAGATCCGCGCGCCCCAGACGGTGGCGACGGTCAGCGCCAGCGTCAGCAGGACGAACAGGAAGATCTGGACACGATTGCTCTTGAGGATTCTCGTCCGCTTGCGCTTTCCAACAGGCGGCTGAGGAGCTTCGACGCTCATGGTTCTATCGACCTGGGCCAGGGCGGCCAATCCACCTCTGCAGGTTGTGGGGCGCCCGAGAAAACCTAACTGTCTCAAAAAGAACGATAATTTCCGAGGCTGCGATGATACCTCCGCAAGGCGGGATTGCAAATCCGGCCCCCAGGTAACCTTACCGTCAGCCGCCCGCGGCGTATCGCCGGAAGGTCACACTGACGGATTTTTTCCTCCCGCCACAGGTGGCAATCCATCCCGGGATTTGTCATAAATGCGCCAACCCCCGGAGCAACATCCCGGTTTGACAAGAAAATCGAGCTGATCGCCTGAACTTCCGATCTCACCGTTTAGTCAATAGAGGCGTCAGCTTTGTTGCTCCCTACGATTTCTTCCACGATCCCGGTTGGCGCGCTGGTCGGATGGATGCTCCTGCTCACCGCCAAGCACATCGTGGCGGATTTCTTCCTGCAAAACTCCTGGATGGCGATCGGCAAGGACCAGAAGACCGGCTGGGCACTGCCGCTGCTCGCGCACTGCCTTGTGCATCTTGGGGTTGCACTGGTGCTGATCCTGATCGTCGCGCCGGCATTCTGGTTCGTCGCCTTCATCGACTTCGTCATCCACATCACCATCGACCGCGCCAAGGGTTTTGTGACCTCGCATTTCGGCATCAACCAGGAGCACCCTTGGTTCTGGTCGCTGATCGGCGTCGACCAGGCACTGCATCACCTCACCGGATTTGGCCTGTCGATCTTCATGGCGGCGAACTGAGGCACGCCGATCCCAAAATTGGTCTGACCTCGGGACGCGCGAAAGCTGCTCTTCCTGTTCGCATCGTACCGGCAACGTCCCCGGAAGACTCCGGCCGGCAGGGTTAACCCTTCGTTAGAGAATTGCAGCGCATCTTCCCAAACAGGGAGAACTGCAATGTTTTCAAGCCGCGACGCATTTGAGAACGATTTCTGCCCGGTGCGAGACGAACTGCTCGGCGAGATGTATCGCGCCAGCGCGCATGGTTTGCCGAGGCTGGTGGAGAGCGTTTCGCCCGAGGTGCGCGCCATGCTGGCGCTGTTCTGTTATCGTCGCAGCCACCTGCATCAGCTGGCACTTGCGATTGCCGCTAGCTGCACCGAGCGCGAGCTGATCGAAACCGGCGGCCGCGTCGGCTCCACCCTCTTCGCGCTGTCGCGCGAGCCGGTAGGGAAGGCATCGACTTCCAGCTCCGGCAATGGCCGCAAGCCGATCACGCTCTCGACCAAGCCGCTCTCCGCCTTCAAGCCGCTCGACGACGAACTCGACGAGGACGTCGCAGAGGCCGTTACGGCCTGATCTCGATCGCCGGCAGGCCATGCCGGCGCCGCGCCATGTTGCATTCGACATCGCCCGGCTGGCAGGTGCGGCAGACTTCCGGCCGCACGGCGTAAATTGCGCATGACGTCAAAACCCCGACATCTCCCTTCAGCGCCGAGCAACGATCGCCCTCGCAATGCATGCCGGATTGTCGTTCGTTGACGTATCTGGCCGGGATGCGCTCGAGCGCCGCATCGTCCTCGATGGTGAAGCGCGGCCAGTTGGCCGAATAGAAGCAGCAGGCGCCGCAGCTCTGGCAGGGGTTTTCGGCGAGGTCCTGCATCACGATTCTTTCGGCTGCTCCCACACCATGCTCTGGCGCCATTTCGCGCGCAGCACGTCGCGCCTTTCGGGGTATTTCTCGTCGAGATAATCGGCCTCGATCACGCGGTCGGTGCGGAAGCTGCGAAAATCCTTGCGCAGCTCGCACCACGCCGCCAGCAGCCGCACGGCCTCGTGATAGCCGATCGCGATCGGCCAGATGGTGCGCTCGCTGTTGCGGCCGTGCTCGTCGCGGTAGCGCAGGGCGATTTTCTTGCCTTCGTGGATTTGCGAGCGGGTGCGCGCCATGTCGATGCGGTCGGGCTCGCGCCGCCAGTTGGGACGCGCGCCGCTCGCCGGCTCCAGCACGAAAGGCCGCAGGCGTTCGGGCACGGTGTCGGCGATTTTTGCTTTCAGATCTTCGGCCGCGCGCGCCAGCACGGGATCGGCATTGCCCGCCACCCATTGTGCGCCAAGCACAGCGGCCTCGATCTCGTCGGGCGTCAGCATCAAGGGCGGCAGGTCGAAGCCCTTCTCCAGGATGTAGCCCATGCCGGCCTCGCCACGGATCGGCACGCGCTGGCCGATCAGCGTTGCGATGTCGCGATAGATGGTGCGCTTCGACGTCTCGAGTTCAGCTGCGATCGCGTCCGCCGTCAAAGGCTTACGCGTGCGCCGAAGCACCTGGATGATCTGGAACAGCCGGTCGGCGCGTCTCATGGTCGTTCTCTTTTTCTCCTGCGCCGCGCCGATGCTGACAGGATGTTGGCAGCAGGGGTCGGCTACATCAGGGACAACGATCGAAGGGGATTTGTCCATGATGATTCTATCCGAACACGGAAATTACCAGCCGCAGTGGCGGCTTCAAACCTGGTTGCTGGTGCGCCTGATCGCTGTCCAGCTCGGTTCCGACCTGCGCTGGGGCCTGCTCGCGCTGGCGCTGAACCTGCTTGCCACGGCTTGGGCCTTCGGGCGTCAGAGACTTGTATCGCCCGGGGGTAACAGCACAAGCCGCCGCCAGAAGCCTGCTGACACCATGGTGGCAGCAGGCTTCCGCTAGCGTTCGCGCGAAGTGCTTGAAGGAGCCCGAAATGATTACGCTTTTTGGCTTTGGTGCCGGATTTGGCCTGCCTGAAATCAGCCCCTTTGTGACCAAGACCGAGGTGCAATTGCGGATGGCTGGCCTGGCCTATCGCAAGGAGAGAGCCATGCCGCCGGCCTCGCCCAAGGGGCAGCTGCCCTATATCGAGGACGAAGCCGAACGCATCGCCGATTCCACCTTCATCCGCGCCCATATCGAGGGCAAGTACAGCTTCGATTTCGATGCGCCGCTCAGCCTGCAGCAGCGTGCGCAGGCCTGGGCCTTCGAGCGCATGATCGAACATCATGTCTATTGGGCGCTGGTCGGCGCGCGCTGGGTCAATCCGGGAAACTTTGCCAAGGGACCGGCGCATTTCTTCGACCGCGTGCCCGAGCATCAGCGCGAGAAGGTGCGCGAGGACGCGCAGTTCCGCGTCGCCGAGAACTATCTATTGAGCGGACTCGGCCGCCATGCGCCGGACGAGGACGTCGATCTGGCCGTGCGCTCGCTGTTTGCGCTCTCGGTGCAACTCGGCGACAAGAGCTATCTGATGGGCGAAGAACCTTGCGGCACCGATGCCACCGCCTTCGGCGCGCTCGCGGGAATCCTGACGCCGTTCTTCGAATCGAGCCTGCGCGAGCGGGCGGAAAAGTTCGACAACCTCACCGCCTATGTCGACCGCATGATGGCGCAATACTATCCGGAATTCGCCTGGAAGCGGCTGCAGGAGGCGGTGGCGGCTGCCTGAGCCTAACCAGTGGGACCAGTGGGAATTGGCTGCCCCTTCAGCGCAGCCAGTTCAGCTTCGAGCTCGGCGATCCGCTCGTCGCGTGCGGCGAGCGCGGCCGCAACGTCCGCCGCATCGAACTTCTGGGGAATGTGCTGCGGGCAATTGGTGTCCCAGGCGGTGATCCTGAAGATGAGCACCTGCTCGGGCCGCGCGCGATAGCCCTTCGGCATCAAGGCGTCGATCAGCGCCGGATCGTCATCAACCATGCGCGCTTCGCCCCAGATCTTCACGCGGCGGCGATGCGCATAATCCATCACGAAGATGTAGGCCCTCGGATTTTCCGAGAGATTGCCCTGCGTGATGTATTGCCGGTTGCCGGCATAGTCGGCGAAGGCGATCGTGTTCTTGTCGAGGATCTTCACAAACCCTTTCGGGCCGCCGCGGTGCTGGATGTAGGGCTGGCCGTCGACCGTCGCCGTCGCCAGATAGAAACTGTTGGCATCGGCGAGGAAGGCCGCGAGATTCTCGTCGATCTCCGTGCGCCAGCCGCCGCGCGCTTCCTGCGCGGCATAGGCCTCGCGCGAGCCCTTGCGGGCCTGGATCGATTTCACCGCCGGCGTGAAGGCAACGTCGCTGGAATAGTTGTGAACGTCCGACATCGGAGCTGTCTCCTGAAGTCCTTTCAAAATGAGTGTTTCCAGGAATTAAAACAATTATCCGGATTGACAGTTCATCATTGCAGATATTGAAATAATTGCATGGACCGTCTCGATGCCATGCAGGCCTTTGTCGCCGTGGCCGACCTCCAGGGCTTTGCCCCGGCGGCGCGCAAGCTCGGCCTGTCGCCGTCGGCGGCGACGCGGCTGATTGCTGCGTTGGAAGATCGCCTCGGCGCCCGGCTGCTGCAGCGGACCACGCGCTCGGTGACGCTGACCGATGCCGGCGCGCGCTATCTCGAACGCGCCCGGCGCATCCTCGCTGATGTCGAGGAGGCCGAGGGCGCGGCCGAAAGCGAGCGGACCACGCCGCGCGGGCGTCTGGTGATATCGGCCCCGATGGGTTTCGGGCGCCTCCATGTCAGTCCTGTTGTGACCGCCTATCTGCAGCGCTATCGCGAGGTGTCCTGCGATCTCCGGCTGTCGGACCGGACGATCAACCTGGTGGAAGAGGGCGTCGATGCCGCGGTGCGGATCGGCCACCTGCCGGACTCGACGCTGGTCGCGCGCCATGTCGGCGAGATGCGTCGCATCATGGTGGCGTCCAAGGCCTATCTGAAGGCGCGCGGCGAGCCGAAAACGCCGCATGATCTCGCCTCCCACGATACGATCCAGTTCGGCGCATCGGCCGTGCCTGCGGAATGGCGCTTTGACGAAGCTGGCGAGGAGATCCGCGTCGCGACCACGCCGCGATTATCTACCAACAGCGCCGATGCCGCGATCCAGTATGTCGAGCAAGGCGGTGGGCTGACGCGGGTGCTGGCCTATCAGGCGGCCGACGCGATCAGGCGCGGCGGCCTGAAAATCGTGCTGGAGAGATTCGAGCAGCCGCCGCTGCCAATCCACATCGTCTATCCGACCTCGCGGCTGCTGTCGGCCAAGGTGCGGGCCTTCGTCGATCTCGTCACTGAGACCGCCGACTGGCATTTCGGCTAGCTTGACGAAGTCATTCCAGGGCGATGCGCAGCATCGAACCCGGAATCTCGAGGTTCCGGATTCGCTTCGCGCCCCGGAACGACAGCCTCCCTCTTCGGCACCACGCGGAACGTGCCATTGGCGCGTGCGATCACGACATCGTCGGCCTTGATCAGGCTTTGCGCAAAGCAGATCGTGCTGCCGGTTCTGATCACCTCAGTCTCGATCGCCAGCCACTGGCCGATCCTCGCGGTGCCGATGAAATCCACCGCGAGGTTGATGGTCAGCAGCGACTTGCTCTTATCCCAGCCCATTGCCTGCGCGCAGCTGTAGCCCATCGCATTGTCCGACAGCGCCGCGATCAAGCCGCCATGAATGAGCCCACGTGAATTGGTGTGGGGCCTCGCCAGCCGTAGCCCCATATGCACGGACTTGTCGGTGAATCTGGCATAGAGCGGCTCCCAGGGATCGGTGAGAGGGCTCTTGCGGAAGTGCGGCTCGAAGCCGGCGGGAATCGAAGCTGGCTCAATGCCTGCCATTGTCATGCGGACCTCTGATGCTGCGTTGCTTCCCGCATTGAAAGCGATGTCAGCGGCAAACGCACCGCCTACAAAGTTTTAAACGCCCTCGCATCGCCTGTTTGAAACGGGCGGATTGCTTATCTAGACCAGTCTATATAGAATTGTCCTGGCCCGCCACGGAAAAGCGGACAAACGGGTACCAACTTCATGCCGGCACCGCCAAAACATCGAGGCGCGATCGTGCGGGCGGCCGCGACGCTGTTTCGCCGCAACGGCTATGCCGCGACGGGCGTCAACGAGATCGCCGAGGTGGCGGGCGCCCCGAAAGGATCGCTTTATCACTACTTTCCCGACGGCAAGGACCAGATTGGGGAAGCCGCGGTGCGCTTCGCCGGCAAGGGCCTGGTCGCGACCTTCGAAAAGCTCGAGCAGGAACACCGAACGGCGGCCGCCATGGTGCAGGCCTATTGCCGGCTGCTTGCGGGGTGGATGGCGAAATCCGGCTTCCGTGACGGCTGTCCGATCTCAACCACGCTGCTGGAATCGGTACCGCAATCTGAAGGAATCACGCAGGCCGGCCGCGAGGCCTTTGCCGCCTGGCGCGCGGTGATCGCGCGAGCGCTGCTCCGCGACGGATTCTCGCAACAGGAAGCGCGCCGGCTGGCGGTTCTGGCCATCTCCGGAATCGAGGGCGCGCTGATCCTGGCGCGGGTCGAAAGCAGCGGCGCGCCAATCGAGGATGTCGCAAGGTCGCTCGCGATCGTTTTGAGGAAGAAAGCGCCGTCCCGCAAGCGGGCGGCCCGATGAGGGGCAAGGAGACAACACCAATGGCCGACACTCAAGACCGCCTCAACCCAGCCGAAGTCGAATCTTTCGTTACCGCGCTCGATATCGTGCGGGAATATGCCATCCGCCTCGTCGAGATCTCGCCCGGCGGGGTGACGATCGAGCTGCCGTTCGCAAAGCGGTTCTCGGGTCCGCCCGGACAGTTTCCGGCCTCGATGGTCGGTGCCGCCGGCGACGTTGCGGCGGTCTCCTCCTGCCTGTCGCTGCTGCCGCGCGGCTGGGCGGTGGCGACGCTCGATTTCACCGTGAAGATGACCGGCGCTGCCAAAGGCGAACGCCTGCGCGCGAAGGGGCGCGTGCTACAGGCCGGCCGCACCAATTCCGTCGGCGCGGCCGATGTCTATGTCGTCGCCGATGGCGTCGAGACATTGTGCGGAACGGTGCTCGCCACCACGCGCAATTTCCAGATCAGGTCGCCGGAGAAGACCGCGGCGTGACCGTGCACTCGGTGAGCGCCATCAGCCCGGCAATTCGTAGCCGACGGCTGTTTCGACCTCGATCGTCTTCTTGACTGCCGGCCGCGCCATCATCCGTGCGTAGTGCGCATCGAGATTGGGGAATTCGCCGCTTGCCGGCTTCATCGAATTGAACATCCGCCAATAAATCCGGAACAGGTGGATGTCGGCGATCGAATATCGTTCGCCTAATATCCAGCCGCCGCCCAGGCGCCGGTCGGCGATCCCGTACACCTCCCGCACATGATCGAGCCCCTGCCTGCGGGCCAGATGCAGCGTCGAGGCGCTGAACGACATCCACGACACCACCTGCGCCTCCGCCTCGATATCGCTGTGTGGCAGCAGGCCGGCCTCCGGAAAGCGCCGCGCCAGATAGAACAGGATGCCGGCGACCTCGGTCAGCGGCCGGCCGTCGATCAACAGGGTCGGGACCTTGCCGGCCGGATTGACCTTGAGGAAGTCGGCCTTGCGCATGTCATTGTGCTTGAATGACATCGGCCTGCCCTCGAACGTGGCGCCTACCTCATGCAGCGCGATATGGGGCGCCATGGAGCTGGAGCCGGGGGCGAAGAAGAGCGTGAGCATCGGACGATCCTGACGCGAGCGTGAACGACCCGGGACGCACTCTCTGCTATCCTCCGCGCGGCGTCCATTGCCGGGGGAGCAGAAGATGACGAACGAGACCCGTCTTTCTTATCTTCGCATTGCACTGATCGCTGTTGGCCTGATCATGATCTTCGCCGTCTATCCGCTGGTCCTGCTCTGGCCGTCCGGCTGGGCCTGGGGCCACGGCCATTCGCACTATGTCCTGATGATCGTCGGCCTCTATGCCACGCTCGGCGTGTTCCTGCTGCTGGCCGCGCGCGATCCGCTGGCGCATCGCAGCCTGATCTGGTTCACGGTGTGGTCGAGCGTCGTGCACGGCGGTGTCATGGCGGTGCAGTCGTTGTCCGACGGTGCGGAGAGTGGTCACCTCATCGGCGACGTGCCGGCGCTCTTCATCATCGCCATCGTGCTGGGCGTGTTGATGCCGCGAACCGAGCCGGCGCTGGCCTAGAAGGGAAGCCCGACGTAATTCTCCGCGAGCGAGGCGGAAGCGACCTTCGAGCCGACGAGATAATCGAGCTCCGCCTCCTGGATCCGCTGGCCGAATTCGCCCTGATCGGGGAATTTGTGCAGCATCGAGGTCATCCACCAGGAGAAGCGCACGGCTTTCCAGACCCGCGCCAGTGCCTTCGCAGAGTAGGCGTCGATCCCCGCAGGGGATCTCTCGTCGTAATATTCGCGCAGCGCCATCGAGAGGTAATGCACGTCGCTGGCGGCGAGGTTGAGGCCCTTGGCGCCGGTCGGCGGCACGATATGCGCGGCATCGCCGGCGAGAAACATCCGGCCGAACCGCATCGGTTCGGCAACGAAGCTGCGCAGCGGCGCGATGCTCTTCTCGATCGAAGGGCCGGTGACAATGCTGTCGCGCGCCCGCTCATCCAGCCGTGACTTCAGCTCGTCCCAGAACCGCTTGTCCGGCCATTGGTCGATGTGATCGTCCAGCGGGCACTGCACGTAGTAACGACTGCGGCGCATCGAGCGCATGGTGCAAAGCGCAAAGCCACGCTCATGGTTGACGTAAATCAGCTCGGGCGACACCGGCGGCGTCTCCGAGAGGATGCCGAGCCAGCCGAACGGGTAGATCCGCTCATAGGTCTTGATCGCCTCCGGCTTCACACTGGCGCGGCTGACGCCATGAAAGCCGTCGCAGCCGGCGATGAAGTCGCAGTCGATCTCGTGACTGACGCCGTCCTTCACATAGGTGACGCGCGGATGGTCGGTGTCGAAATCATGCGGGGTGACGTCGGCGGCGCGGTAGATCGAATAGAGATCGGCGGCCTTGCGGGCATTCATCAGGTCGAGCGTGACCTCGGTCTGGCCATAGATCATCATCGATCTGCCGGTAGGGCCGTGCAGATCGACGCGATGGCGCGATCCGCCGAACGCCAGTTCCAGACCGTGATGCACCAGCCCCTCGCGATGGGCCCGCGCGCCGGCGCCGACCTTGTCGAGCAGTTCGACCGTGCCTTCCTCGAGCAGGCCGGCGCGGATGCGGCCGAGCACATAGTCGCCGGTCTGTCGCTCGAGAATCACATTATCGATGCCGTAGCCGTGCAACAGCTGTCCGAGCAGCAATCCCGCCGGGCCGGCGCCGATGATGACCACTTTCGTCCGCAAACCTGTCCCCCGGGAGCATGGGCGAGCCATTCAGACTACCGCTCGCCGTCATGTGCTTGCCATGACAATTATATGAGATAACAGTCGCAGCAAGGACGATTGTGTGGAAGAAAGCGACTTCGCTGCAAGGCAAGAAGTGGAGCGGCTAATGGCCTATGGCTGAAAGTCCGCTGTCGGTTAGTCTGTTCCGTCTTGAACGGTGCGGCAAAATAGATAACATGTTAACTAATGAGCCGGAGCCAAGCCGGCCTGTAAAAAGGGAGAAGACGTCGATGAAGATGAGGATGACCTGCCTGGCGCTGCTCGTTGCCGCCGGCGTGACCCCCGCTCTGGCGCAGGACAAGACCTTCGAGCTGAAGATTTCACACTGGGTGCCGGCTTCGCATCCGCTGCAGAAATCGCTGGAGGACTGGGCGGCCGCGGTGGAGAAGGATTCCGGCGGCACCATCAAGTCCAAGGTGTTTCCGGCCCAGCAGCTCGGCAAGGCCTTCGACCATTACGACATGGCGCGCGACGGCATCGCCGACGTCACCTATGTCAATCCCGGCTATCAGCCCGGCCGCTTCCCCCTGATTGGCGCGGGCGAGCTGCCCTTCCTGATGTCGGACGCCAAGGGCGGCTCGATGGGGCTGGACGAGTGGTATCGCAAATATGCCGCCAAGGAAATGAAGGACGTCAAGTTCTGCCTCGCTTTCGTCCATTCGCCGTCGTCGTTCCACTCCCGCACCAAGAAGATCGTGGTGCCTGACGACGTCAAGGGCATGAAGGTGCGCCCCGCGCACGCCACCATGGCGAACTTCGTCACGCTGCTTGGCGGCACTAATGTGCAGTCCTCGGCGCCCGAGGTGCGCGACATCATCGAGCGCGGCGTTGCCGACGCCGTCACCTTCCCCTGGGGCTCGCTGCTGCTATTCGGCATCGACAAGGTGACGAAGTATGACATGGATGCGCCGCTCTATGTCACGACCTTCGCTTTCGTGATGAACAAGGACAAATACAACCAGATGTCCGACAAGCAGAAGCAGGCGATCGACAAGAATTGCAATACGGAAACCGCCGGCAAGGTCGGCGAGCACTGGGGCAAGATGGAGGACGCCGGCATCGACAAGATCAAGGCGGAGTCCAGCCACGAGGTCTACAAGCTCACCCCCGAGCAGATCGCGTTGTGGAAGAAGGCCTCCGAGCCGCTGACCAAGACCTGGGGCGAGGGCGTCAAGAAGAACGGCGACGATCCGGACGCGGCGCTGGCCGGCTTGCGCGATGCGCTGAAGAAGCACAACGCGCTCGCCCAGTAAGCTGATTTGATGCCGGCGCGGCGGGCCTTCCGCCGCGCCATTTCCTCCTCTACCAGCCGTTTCGGAGCGGACATGAATCGCGTGTGGATGGACCGGTTCATCGACACCATCGAATGGATCGCGGCTGCCTTTGTCGGCATCGTTGCGCTGAACATCTTTCTCGCAGTGATCCTGCGCAACACGCTCAGCTACACCATTCCGGACTCCTTCGACATCGGGCGCATGCTGCTCGGCATTTTGATCTTCTGGGGCATCGCCGCCACCAGCTATCGTGGCGGCCACATCACGGTCGACCTGGTATGGGCTAATGTCGGCCCGAAATACCAGCGCGTGATCGACGTGTTCGCAACGCTGGTGCTGTTGTTCGTGGTGGCGGTGCAGACCTGGACACTGTTCGACAAGGTGCGTGGCACCTACAACGACAACGTGCTCACCTTCGACCTGCACATGCCTACCTGGCCGTTCTTTGCGCTGGCCTGGACGGGCGATTTCGCCGCCGTGCTGCTGATCGCGATCCGAACCTATCGCCTGGTCTTCCACCCCGAGGAGATGCAGGAAACCAAGATCAAGACCGTGGAGTAGGGAATGAGCACCGACGCGGTCGCAGTCCTGGGATTTGTCTCGCTGTTTGCCCTGATGCTGCTGCGCGTGCCCGTCGGCATGGCGATGGGCCTCGTCGGCGTCTGCGGCTTCGGTTATCTCGTCGGCTTCACGCCGGCGCTGAAGCTGGTCGGGCAGACCTCGATGCGCACGGTCACCGACTATACTTTCGGCGTGATCCCGATGTTCCTGCTGATGGGCACCTTCGTGTCCAATTCCGGCATGAGCCGCGAGCTGTTCCGCGCCGCCAACGGCTTTGTCGGGCATCTCAGAGGCGGACTCGGCATCGCCACCGTCGGCGCCTGCGGCGGCTTTGCCGCGATCTGCGGCTCGTCGGTGGCGACGGCCGCGACTTTCTCCGCGGTCGCCTATCCGGAGATGCGCCGCTTCGGCTATCCGCAGTCCTTTGCAACCGGCGTGATCGCGGCCGGCGGCACGCTCGGCGCGATGCTGCCGCCGTCCACGGTGCTCGCGGTCTACGGCATCATCACCGAGCAGGACATCGGAAAACTGTTCATCGCCGGCATCATTCCCGGCGTGCTGGCGATGACCATGTACATGCTGACCATCGCGCTGATCGGCTATGCCAAACCCGACTTCCTGCCGCGGGGCACGCCGATGCCCTGGCGCGAGCGCTTCAAGGGACTGAAGAGCATCTGGGCGCCGGTGCTGCTGTTCATCTTCGTCATCGGCGGGCTTTACGGCCTGCCTTACCTGCCGCGCTTCACGCCGACGGAGGCCGGCGGCGTCGGCGCCACCGGGGCCTTCATCATTGGCATCCTCACTGGCCGGCTCGACAAGGACAAGATCCTCGCCTCGCTGCTGCAGGCGACCCGCACAGCGGCCGCCGTCTTCACCGTGCTGATCGGCGCGCTGATCTTCGGCTATTTCCTCACGGTGACGCAGACGCCGCAAAAGGTCACCGAGCTCCTCACCGGCCTTGGCCTCGGCCGCTACGGCATCCTTGCCCTGATCATGGTGATGTATCTCGTGCTCGGCTGCCTGATGGATGCGATGGCGATGATCATCCTCACCGTGCCGATCATCTTTCCCGTCATCATGCACCTCGGCTTTGATCCGATCTGGTTCGGCGTCATCATCGTGATGACGGTCGAGCTCGGCCTGATCCATCCGCCTGTCGGCATGAACGTCTTTGTCATCAAGAGCGTGGTGAAGGACGTATCCTTCTCCACCATCTTCCGCGGCGTGATCCCGTTCGTGGCTACCGACCTTCTGCGACTGATGATCCTGATCGCCTTCCCGCTGCTCGCCACCTGGCTGCCGACGCGCATGATGGCGCAATAGGAGCGCAGCGATGGCTCCCACGCTCGAGACCAAATATGTATTCACCATTACGGCGCATATCGCCGAGGTGACGACAGCGGGCGACATCGGCCACGGCGTTCGGCGCATCATTCCGATCACGGGCGGCGAGGTGAGGGGCGCGATCAACGGCAAGGTGTTGCCATTTGGCGCCGACTTCCAGATCATCCGCCCCAACGAGCTGATCGACCTCGAAGCAAAATACGCCTTCGAGACCGACGACGGCGCGGTGGTCTATGTCGAGAACAAGGGCATCCGTTTCGGGCCTGTGGAGCTGCTGCAAAAGCTGAAGCGCGGCGAGCCGGTCGATCCGAAACTGATCTATTTCCGCACGGTGCCTAAATTCGAGACCGGCGCCGAAAAATACCGCTGGCTGATGCAGCACATCTTCGTCGCCTCCGCCGCCCGGCATGCGGACCGGGTAGTGATCGACGTCCATCAGGTGATGTAGCGGTCGCTCCGGCACGCCGTCATTGCGAGGAGCGACAGCGACGAAGCAATCCAGCTTTCCTGTTGCGGCAAAGCTGGATTGCTTCGCTTCGCTCCCAACGACGATCGCGGTTGACTCCCGTGACATTCGTTATAGAATATAACTATTCTTAAACGGAACCAATAAGCCCATGGGAAACGCCGTCCCCGCCGCAAACGCGGGTCAATCCGACTTGCTGAAGATCGAGCAGAAGGGCGCGGTGCTTGCGGTGGGCCTGAACCGGC
>DATEJC010000609.1:0-6269 GCA_035278345.1 Bradyrhizobium sp.
GAGCCCCCGAACCAAAATCGTGTTGCCCTCGACGCCGACCAGTTTCACGATCGAGGTCGCGATCGGATTGGGCCGCACCGGCGAACGCAGCGAGAAGGTGCCGCGGGTCTTCTGGTTGTTCTTCGGGCTCTGCAGCACGAGGTCGCGGCGTGACTGGTGCAGCCAGTAGATCACCTCGAGATTCTCGTAGAAATCGACGCCCTTGATGGCAGGCACGAACGGCTCGAAGATCTCCAGCCGGCAGATCGGACCATCCTGCCGTCCCTGCCGCGGCGTCTCCAGCCGCGAGGTCCAGGGCGTGCGGATGCGGCCGATGAAGACGAGGCCGGCATCGCTCGCGGCCGGCATGTCGATGGCGATTTCGCCCTCGCGCAGTTCTTGCACCATTCTCTCAATCCATCTCGTTTCGGGCACACTAACCGATTGTGTGGCCCCTGCAATCCGACTGCACGCCTGCAATCCCGATTGCATGCTTGCGATCCCGATTGCACCCTTGCAATCAGCCGAGCCACCATTTGCCGGAGACCATGACGATTTCGCCGCAGATGACGCCGGCGAAGATCGAGCGCCTGGTCGCGAGGAACACCACGAAGCCCACGACGACGGCACCGTAACGCAGCGCGTCCGGCACGCTGGCAAGCGCCCCCGGCGGTTGCACCAGGATCTGCGCGATGACGCCGGCGAGGATGGCGGTGGCGACCGCCCTCACCCACACCAGCACCTCCGAGCCCTCGTTGATGCCGCTGACGAACCACAGACCGACCATGCGCCAGGCCTCGTTGGGCAGGAAGCCTGCGAGGACGAGAACAAGCAGCGCCTGCCAGTCGCCGACAAAGCTGCTCATTTCTTCCTCCGCCACCAATGAACGCCATAGGCGATGCTGCCTGCCGTCACGCCGGAGATCAGGATGTCGACGCCGGTGTTCAGCCGCGCGACCAGCGGCAACAGCGCGAGCCCCAGCGCCAGCGCCACGATGTCGGATAACTGCCTGCAGTTACCCGCGGTCGACAGCAGGAAAGCGAGTGGCGTGAGCAGCAGGATCGCGGCGGCAAAGAGCGGCGGCAGCTTTGCCGCGAGCCCAAAGCCCAGCGCCGTTGCGGTCAGCGATACCGTCACAAGGCCGAAGCCGAGCCCGTGCACGAAGGCGATACGGCGCTCGCGCGGCACCTGCGGAAGCAGGCGATAGCACTCCACCCAGATCGTAACCGCGATGAAATGCGTCGCCAGCACGAGGTGGCGCCGCTTCGTCTGCGGCGTGCGCAGCATCGGCAGCACCGACACCACCATCGGAAACAGCCGGATCGCGCTCACGGTCACGGCGATGGCGGCCTGCACGGCGGTCGCACCCGAGCCGAGCGTCGAGATCAGGATGATCTGTGCCGGCCCCGCCCAGACCAGAAGCGTGCTCGCCAGCACCCACAGCAGGCTGAAATGCGTGTCATGCGCCAGCGCACCGATGCCGAGATAGGTCGCAAACAGCACCAGGCTCAGCACGGTCGATGTAACCGAACTCATCCCCCACGCAAAGGCGCGGACGGGACTTTGCCAGTGAGTCGAGTCGAGTGGCGGCAACCGCATGGCATGCTTAACGCCGATGCGAGATGCGGCGTCAAGCGAAGGCGGCCACAAGGCAGTTATGCACGATGCCTCACACCCTGTTTCTCAGCACAAAGCACGCCCCGCCTGCCTTGCGGATGCGGTTGCAGAGGTCGTCGGCTTCGGGGCGCGTGTCGGCGCCGAAGCGGACCTGGTAGAACATCGCGGGGCCGCGGCTGCGCAGGCGCGACGTCAGGATCGAGGGATCACGATTGCCGATCACGCTGGAAAGGCGCGAGACGGCGCGCCCATACATCGCCAGCGCCTTGTCGCGGGAGAAGCCGGCGGCGAGTTGCACGCCCCATTGTTTGGCGGCGGCGAGCGTGACGCGCTGCTCGAGCCCGGCGATGAAGGGATTGGGCGCTTGCTTGAGCAGCGCCATCAATTCGCGGCAGCTCGAGGTGGGCATGCGCTCCGGCTGCTTGCCGCCCTTGCCTGCCTTGGCCCAGTCCTCCACCGACGAGCCGGTGATGACGTACACATAGTTGCGCGTCTCCTGCGGCATGGGGCCGGTGCCGGCGAGCCATTCCTGCACCCGGCGCGGGCCGGCATTGTAGGCGGCGGCGGCCAGGCCGAGATTGCCGAACTGCTCGCGGAGCTCGGCAAGAAACTGCGCCGACTTCGGCAAAGCCTGCACGGGATTGAAGGGATCGAGCAGGCCGCGCTCGCCGGCGGTGCCCGGCATGAACTGCGCAATGCCCTGCGCGCGCTGGCCGCTACGCGTCACCGGTCCCACTGCGTCGGGCTGGAAGCGGCTTTCCTGCCAAATCACGCGCGCGAAGAATTCGAGCGGCAAGTTGGCTTCCCGCGCCGCGGATTCGATCATCAGGCAGATCGACTCCCTTGTATCGGATTCACGTTCGGACGGCTTCGGCGGCTGGACGGCAAGCTCTTCCACGCTCGGCCGCACGAAGCGCGTTGCCTCCTCCGCGCGAACGAGCGAGGCCGGCAGCACCGCCATCAAGCCGAGAAAGCCAAGAATACGCAGACCTGTTCGCATCGCGCTTCCGTTCCGCAAGGCCGCGCCGGGCTCCCGCCCTCCGGTGCATGATGTCCTGCGATCATTCCAGGACGCAACAAGCTTGGTGAACGGCCCGCTTTTCCGCCGGTTCCGAAACGGGCGGGTTTACGTTAACGCGACAAATCCCCGGCGCCTCCCCTGCGCCGGGCGCGGAAGCAGCCTAGAATTGCGGTTCCATTTCGGGAGATGCCGATCATGCAGGACCGACGTCAGAACGTACGCGGCAAGGTGCTTCTCGGCGGCGTCGCCGAGATCAACGAGCGCGGGTCGACGCTGGATTGCGTGGTGCGCAATTTGAGCGACCGCGGCGCTTGTGTGGAGATCGACGAGACCGCCAAGCTGCCGGAAAACATCAGCCTCAACATTCCACGCAAGGGCCGCTCGTTCCTTGCCCAGATGATCTGGCGTCACGCCAACCGCGTGGGGCTGGCCTTCCGCACCATGGTGACGGATCCGCCATCCGACGACTTTGACGAACGGCTGCGCCGCAGCCAGATCAAGCAGCGACAGCTCAAGCAGCGAATCAAGGAACTGATCGGCGAAGGCTGAGACTGCTACACACAACGGCCGGGCAGCCACGCGGCCCGCCCTGCGATTGACCCGGCCGGCGATCTGGGCGATCAGTGCGGACGGCCCATCCTTCATCAGTCCGCGAAATCGTCCATGCGCCATTTGTTGACCGCCCGCGCCTCGAGGGCGTGGCTTCTCCGCAAGGCGCCCGGCTTCTGGGCAATGATTATCGTCCTCACGGCCGCCCTGGCGTTCCCGGCGCCGGCGACCAGCGAGGATGCCAGTCCAGTCAAGAGCCAGGCGACGAGCCAGGTGCCGTGGCTGATGGCCACGGAATATCCAGAGAACAACATCTCCGGAATTGGGCTGGCAACTTTCGCAAAGCTCGTCTCTGCGTACACCGGCGGTCGCGTCACCGCGACGATCTCATATGACAACGAATTGAAGGTCATTTCGGCCGAGATGCCGCGCGCAGCGCAGGAACGCCGCATCGCCGGTGGGGACGCCTTTGCCGGCCCGCTCGCGGCGCTGGACCCGGTGTTCGGCCTGCCCTCCCTGCCGTTCGTGGTGCAATCGGTCGACGTGGCGCGGTCGGTGAACGCGCGGGCGCGGCCGCTCTACGAAAAAGCGCTGCAATCGAGAGGATTGAAGCTGCTCTATCTGACCATATGGCCGTCGACGGGACTTTGGTCGGACAAGCCGATTGCCGCGCCGGACGACCTCCGCCGGCTGTCGATACGGACCTACGACGCCAGTTCGACCGAAGTGATGCGCGCCGCAGGTGCCCGCGCCGAACCCCTGCCGCTAAACGATGCGGTTGTTGCATTGAAAGAGCGAAGGCTCAATGCGTTCCTCACCTCGGGCGACGGCGGCGCTGGACGAAAACTCTGGGACTACCTGCCTCACTTCACGCCGATCAATTATGCCATGCCGGTGTCGCTTGCCTTTGTGCGCAGCGAAGTCTTCGACTCGCTTCCCGATGACGTTCGCAAGCAGGTGATGGCGGCCGCAGTTGATACCGAACGCAGTCAATTCGACCTGCTCGCCAATCGCACGACGGAAAACTTCGCGCGCATGCGCGCCAACGGCGTCGTCATCGCCGAGCCCGCGCCTGCTTCGGTCGTCGCAGCGCTACGCCAAGCGGCCACAGCGCCTCTTGCGGCCTGGAAGGCCAAGGTCGGCGACGAAGCCATCGCGATCGTGGACTGGGCCATCCGGCAGTGATGAGGCGCAGCTGCGGCCTGATCCCGGGCAGCAGTTCCAAAGCGGCGGATCAAGGAACTGATCGGCGGAGGTTAACGGCGCCGCGCTGATACTCATAAGCGCCAGTAAAATTACTACTTGCTCTCGCCTTCCGGTTGCGGTTACCTGCCCTCAACTCAGGGGAGATATGAGTAATGCGTATCGTGGGGGTTGTGGCGCTGTGCGCCATTGCGGGCGGCTGCGCGTCGGTCACCCGCGGCACAACTGAAAACATCAGCATTGTCTCGACCCCCTCTGGCGCCGAAGCCACGATCTCCGGGCTTGACGTGCCGACGGCCTGCGTCACGCCTTGCTCGGTCGTGGTCAAGCGCAATGCCGACATTGCCGTCGAATTCCAGAAGCCAGGCTACGAGCCTCAGGTCATCCAGCTGACCAAGGACATTCCGGCCGCCGGCGCGGTCGGCTTTGCCGGCAACGTCTTGATCGGCGGTCTCGTTGGCATGGGTGTCGATGCCGTCACGGGTGCCGCGACGGATCACAAGCCCAATCCTGTTGCCGTCATCCTCGAGCCGATCGCTCCGCCTCCGCGCCAGGGACCGCCACGGAAGCCGCGCCCGCCCACTCCGCCCCGGACGGGAACGTAGGACCCTTCCCTATTCGATCACCTTCTCGGCGCGGGCAAGGACCAGCGGCGGCACGGTCCAGCCGAGTTTCTTCGCCGTCACCATGTTGACCACCAGTGAGAATTTGGTCGGCTGCTCGATCGGCAGATCGGCCGGCCTGGCGCCCTTGAGGATGCGATCAACATAATAGGCCGTGCGGCGCAGCTGCACGCCATCGTCGACGCCGAGGGTGAACAGCGCGCCCGCCTCCGCAAACAGCGCGAAATCAGAGGTGACGGGCAGCCCGGCATCCAGCGCCATCGCAACGATCCGCTCGCGATAGCTGGTGAAGACCGGCTGCGCGATGATTGCCTCGACCCCGTCGCGTCTCATCTGCCCGATCAGGGCCGCATCGACGGCGGCGGGGCCGTCCACCAGCCGGGTCAGCGATTTCAGTCCGATCTTTTCCGCGGCAATCGCAGTCTCGTGCGCGAAGGTCGGGCCGTTTTGATCGTTGGACGATCCCAGGAACGCCACGGTCCGCAACTGCGGCCTGATCTCGCGCAGCAGTTCGAGCCGCTTGCCCGCGAGCGTGGGACCGGTGTTGGAAACGCCGGTGATGTTGCCGCCGGGATTGGACAGGCTGGGCACGATTCCGGTCGCGAGCGCGTCCGCCACCATGATCACGATGGGAATGGTCTTCGTCGCTTCCTTGGCGATGTGCGCCGCCGGCGTCTGCCACACGACGAGGATATCGACGGGTCTTGCGACGAGCGACTGGATGATTTCGCGCGTCCGGTCCTTATTGCCGTCGGTGAAATGCGCCTCGAGCCGGTAGTTCGTGCCCTCGACGTAGCCGAAGTCGCGCAGGCCCTGGCGCAAATCGTCGGCGCGCATCTTGATGGCGGGCGATCCCCAGGTAACGAATCCGATATCCACGATACGGGCCTGCTGGGCCCGGGCCGCAAGCGGCCAGACCGCGGTGCCGGCGACCAGGCTGATGAAGTCGCGCCGCTTCAAGCGTGTCCGCCCTTGCCAGTAGGTTTTCCACTTCCCGCGTGACCATCCTAGGCGCGGGCCCGGGCGGTGAACAGGGCGCTTGGCGCGGCAAAAAGCCGGTGCGATGCACCGGCTTTTCTCAGTCCATAACGGGCCTCAGGCCTTCACCAGCGGTCCGCGCGAGGGCGGGACCTTGGATCCGCCGCCGCCATTGGAGCCGCCCGGCGGCTTTGGCTTGCGCGGCGGGCCGCTGCGCTTGCGCGCGCCCGGCAGCTTCTCCGGCTTCGGCGTGACCGGGCCCTCGACGAACTCGAAGCCGATCTTGTCCTTGGCCGTCG
>DATEJC010000610.1:0-15784 GCA_035278345.1 Bradyrhizobium sp.
GGCGTCGGCGTGCGCGGACTGATCCTGGTCTCGCCAGTTCTCGACTTCCGCGACTGGTCGGGATCGAGCCTGCTGCAATATGTCGGACGGCTGCCGACCATGGCGGCGGTGGCGCGCGAGGCCAAGGGGCCGGTGACGCACAAGGATCTCGCCGACGTCGAGCGCTACGCCCGCGGCGAGTACCTCGTCGATCTCGTCAAGGGACAGGCCGATACCGAGGCGAAGAACCGCATCGCCGACAAGCTCGCAACCCTCACCGGCATCGATGCCACCGTGACCCGCCGCCTCGCGGGACGGCTGACCGTCGGCGAATTCCGCAGGGAGTTCGACCGCAAGAACGGCAAGGTCACCGGCCGCTATGACGCGTCGGTGATGGGCTTCGATCCCTATCCCGATTCGAATTACGGCCAGTTCGGCGATCCTTCCGGCGATGCGCTGATGGCGCCGCTCACCAGCGCCGCCGTCGATCTCACCACGCGCAAGCTGAACTGGCGGCCGGACGGCTCCTACCATCTGCTCAACGATGCCGTGGCCAATGCCTGGAATTTCGGCCGCGGCCGTGACCCCGCGGAATCCGTCTCGGATCTCAGGCGATCGCTCGCGCTCGATCCCAACATGAAGCTCTTGGTTGGGCACGGCCTGTTCGATCTCGCCACGCCCTATTTCGCAACGCGGATCGTGCTCGACCAGTTGCCGGCCTACGCCAGCCCCGACCGCGTCAAGTTTGCGGTCTATCCGGGCGGCCACATGTTCTATTCGCGTGACGGCGCGCGGAAGGCATTTCGCAGCGAAGCGCAGTCGCTGATGAAGTGACAATGCGCTGACAAAACAAAACCGGCGCGACGTTGCCGCCGCGCCGGTTCGTTGTTTGGGTCGATCGCGATCAGTAAACGAGGCCGGTGCCCGGCGACTTCTCCAGCGCTGCCGCAAGCGAACGATATTCTTCGCTCGAAGTGCCCGCGAGCGCGGCTATGCGGCCCAGATGATACTGCGCCTGGTCGCGGTTACCCTGTTCGACCTGCCACAGCCCGTAATACTGCCAGGTCTTGACGTGGTTCGGATCGGCCTTGAGCGCGCGCTCATACCAGACCTGCGAGACCTTGTAGTCGCCGAGCTTGCGGTAGGAGTAGCCGATCAGGTTGGCAACGGCGGCGCTGTCGTCGCGATGCAGCGCTTTCAGTTGATCGATGGCGGACGCGTATTCGCCGCGCTCGTAGATCGCTGCATAGGCTGCGCGATAGCCTTCCGCAAAGGACGTCTGTCCGCTGCCGGGGCGCACTTCGCTCGATTTCTTTTTCTTCTTGCCGCTGTCGGAGGGCGGCGGATCGTCGGGTGCGGCATAGACCGAGGTCACGACGGGCCCGGCCGCCAGCGCAATCGAGAAGAATCCGAGCGTCAAAAGCTTCGCGTATTTCCTCATGCAGTTCTCCTGTTCACGTCGTGACGTCAGTAGACTAGCGCGGTTCCCGGCGGTTTTTCCAGTGCTTCGGCGAGCGAACGATATTCCTCACTCGCCGTTCCCGAAATCGCGGCGATACGGCTCAAATGGTATTGCGCCTGGTCGCGATTGCCCTGTTCGAGCTGCCAGAGCCCGTAATAATTCCATGTGCGCACATGGTTCGGGTCGGCCTTGAGCGCGCGCTCGTACCAGATCTGCGAGACCTTGTAGTCGCCGAGCTTGCGATAGGAATAGCCGATCAAATTCGCGACATCGGCGACGTCGTCATGGCCAAGCGCCTTCAGCTGCTCGATCGCTGAAGCATAATCCTGCCGGTCGTAGATCGTGGCGTAGGCGGCGCGATAGCCGGCGGCGAAGCGCTGTTGCTCGATCTCGGATGTCTTCTTGCCTTTTTTCTTGGTGTTCTTGGTCGAGGTGTCGCTGGGAGGCGGAGGCGGACCCGGCGGATCGCCGCCGCCGCCGCCACCGCCACCGGCGGCAAGGACCGGCAGCGCAGACGCGGCAAGGAAGATGGCGGTGACCAAAACGGATAAAGATCGAATGGTTGACTTGCGCATGTCTGTCTCCCGTTCCGTTGAGCATGCTCCTCGGCCCGAACAGTTGAACATCCGGACTATCGGGATATTCCCACCTGGCGGGCCTTAATTTGGTTGTTGTCACTGTTCCCGCAGCAATGCGATCACAGATGACAAAGATGTCATCGAAATGAACGAACCCTGTTGGTCAGCTTCAGCACAGGTTCAGCGCACCAGCCATAACCTCCTGCACATGATCAGCGAGCCCGGTCATCGGGGAGATCGCGGATCTTCTCGAGGAGGACAACAATGTTCAAGACGATTTCCGCGGCGCTGCTGGCCGCTTCCGTTCTGGCCGCGCCGGCGCTCGCGGCGCCCTACCGGACGACGCATGCGCCGGTGGTCAAGGCCGCGCCGTTCAGCGCGAAGGTGTTGAACGCCAACGCGCACTGGGGGCGACATCATCGTCACCACCGCTGGCACTTCCACCATCGTCATCACCGGCACCACCACCACTGGCGCTGAGTGACCTGATTCCCGGGGGACGCCGTCCGATCCACATTGCCCCGCTGCGTCCAACGGGTGCCAGGCCCGGCTCGCCTGCCATTGCTTCCCCAATGGCGGCGGGCCGGTGTCTTTTTTGATCGCGTTGCCGATTCCCATTTGCGGAGGAAGCGTCTAGTTTCCGCCCCGGACAATGTTCGGGTCTTCGCGTTTGCTAAAGCTGTCACCCCGTGCGGCCATCGTGCTGCTGCCGCTCGTACTCTCCGCCTGCCTCAGCAGCGGCGAGGAGAGCCGGAGCATTTCCTTCACCGACGACCGCGGCTATTCCAACCAGCCCTATCCCAAGAACTACAGGAGCGAGGTGCTGGCGTTCATGCGGACCTACCTCAACAATCCCGCCGGGGTCCGCGAGGCTGTCATGGCCGAACCAGTGCAGCGTACTATCGGCGGCCGGCTGCGCTATGTCAGTTGTCTGCGCTATACCGCACGCGAGTCCGACGGCAGCTACCGGGAGCCGCGGGAGCGGGCGGTGGTTTATGTCGATGCGCGCCTTGACCGGGTGCTGGAGAACCCCGGCGATGCCTGCTCCGGCGCCACCTACGCTGCCTTCCCCGAGCTGGAAAAACTGACCCGCTGAAGGCAGGGCAGGGGCCGCCTTCGCCCCTTCACCAGGCCGCCGGCGCCCGATCACGTTTCGGCGAGCGGCTCGAACCGGATTGTGGCCTTAATCGACCAATCTCCGGGCGCAAAGTGTATTGTGACGGGCGAAAAAATCCCTATTTCCCTTGGAACTAAAGGGCTTTGTGGCCGCCTTGTCACAGTTGTGAACGTTCGTTGCCGCAGGGCAACCCAACTCGAGCCACGTTGTTTGATGAGTGTCGAACTGAATAACGGGGATCACTCATGAAGAAGACCATTCTCGGCGCAGCTGTCCTTGCCGCCCTCGCGGGCCCGGCGTTTGCGGCTGACATGCCACCCCGGCCCTATGCCAAGGCACCGGCCTATACGGCGCCGGCCGTTGTCTACAACTGGACCGGCTTCTACATCGGCGGCCATGTCGGCGGCGCGTTCGCGGGCGACAACAGCCTGCAGAGCAGCGACGCGCGCTTCCTCGGCGGCGTGCAGGCCGGTTTCGACTACCAATTCGCCCCTAACTGGGTGCTGGGCGCCGAAGCGCAGTACTCCTGGCTGGGAGGAGGCAACAACAACAACAACGTCGTCTTCCCGGCTGGTACCGTCGTGAGCGGCAGGGTTGCGGACCAGATCGGCTCGGTGACCGGCCGCTTCGGCTACACTTGGGGCCCGGGGTTGCTCTATGCCAAGGGCGGCTACGCCTGGCGCGACGGCAATAACATCGGCATGAGCATCGCCGGCGTGCCGCAGCCCTTCACCACCTCCGGCAACAGCAAGGACGGCTACACCGTTGGCGCGGGCCTGGAATACCTGTTCGCCCCGAACTGGTCGGCCAAAGCCGAGTACCAGTATTACAACTTCGGCAACACGACGGTCACCAGCGGTCCGGCCGACACGGTCGGCGCCCGTTTCCGCAACGACGAGCACAGCGTCAAGGTCGGCGTGAACTACCGCTTCGGGTGGGGCGGGCCGTCCGGCTCCAGATATTGAGATCGCGATTTGGATCGTTTGAGAAAGGCCGGCGCAAGCCGGCCTTTTGATTTTCGTCCCCGCCGGCGCGGCGCTGCGACGAGGTGCGGCAAAATAATTTTTGGCCGTCCATGAAACTTTCACGGACCATGCGTTATTATGTCCGCTGTCGGGGCTGGCGGACAAACAAACATGCGTGCTTTTGCGTTAGGGCTGATCCTTTCGGCGTTCACCGCGCCATGCATCGCTCAAACGGTCCTGAAATCCGAACCCCTCGTTCTGGCCCCCTATGAGATCGCTTTCGTGCAGGATTCGTCCTGTGGCGCGGGCAAGGTTCTCAAGGTGACCGGCGCGATCCGTGGCCTGCACCGCAAGCGGGTATGCGTGGCGGTCGGTTCGGCGCAGGCCTCGCTGGTGAGCGCGACGCCGTAGGGGGTCGATCATATCTTCCTGAAAGCCGGTCCCGCCGATCGCGGGGACCCTATAGGCGGCACTGACCCATGGGGGTACTGACCAAGGCGGCGCCTCGCCGTGTCAGTGCAGTTCGGGCTCGAGCCGCGCCTCGCGTTCGGCGTCCGCCTTGTTCTTGGCCGGATCCTCGTTGGCCTCGCAGAGGCAGGGCCGGATTTCATAGTCATTGTCCAGCACCGGGCGCGGCCCGATCTTGTCGTTCTCCGAGACCACGTCGACCACGAGCCCGGACCGCCTGGCGATCTGCCAGACGTCGGCTTCGGTCGGGTACGCCTTGCTCAGCTTGGCATCATTGGAAAACAGGGCGTAGGGCATTCGCGTCGGCTCCGTCAAAAACCGGCAACGCCTTGGACAGGCTTGCGGTTTCGACTTCGAATTAGTCCTGACATCACGGGCCGGTGAAGGCAAAAAACGGCCCATTTCGGGCCGTTTTCCGGGTGTCTCTGAGTCCCTAACAAGTGGTGAATCCCCAAAAAAAGAAACCCCGGGACTCTACGCATAGAATCGCCGGAAGCTGGTTCCCATGAGAGCCAGTCTCCAAACCGCCTGCGCCTGCGCTCGCCTGCAGCTTTCGCTGACGGTGGGCCTGCTGCTCGCCTGCGTGGCCAATGTCGCGCTGGTATGCGCCTGGCTGTGACGCGCGCGCTCACGGCGTCATGGCTCGCCGATTGACGCAAATCTCCGCAAGGCCATCATGCATGAAGCAAACGCCTCGGACAGAAGGCGCGCGGTGCGGAGGGGGCGATGATCGAAACGCTGAAGGACAAGGTCAATGGCGACGCGGGCCTCGTCCGCCGCGGGCGTTTCCTCACCACCAATTTTCTCCTGGAAGTCGGCCCCACCGCCTGGCTGATCCAAATCTTCGAAGGCCGCATCGTCACCGTGACCAAGGGGCCGTTCGTGATGCCGTCCTCGGCCTTCGCGCTCCGCGCGCCCGCCGACGAATGGGAGAAGTTCTGGAGCAAGCGCCCGCCGCCGGGCTCCAACGACCTGATGGCGCTGATCAAGCGGCGCGTGCTGAAGACCGAAGGCGACCTTCAAATCTTCATGGCCAATTTGCGCTACTTCAAGGAAGCCCTCGCCAAGCTGCGTGCGGGAGATGCGGCATGAGCGCGACCTTCGAGCCGATCGTCGGCCGCTACATGCACCTCGATCTCCTCGGCAAACCGCACCGCCTCTATGTCGAGGAAGCGGGCGAGGGCACGCCGCTGCTCTGCCTGCACACCGCGGGCAGCGACGGGCGGCAATATCGCGGCCTGATGAACGATGCGCGGGTCACGTCAAGGCATCGCGTCATCGCCTTCGACATGCCCTGGCACGGAAAGTCCTCGCCGCCTTCAGGCTGGCACGACGAGGAATACCAGCTCACCTCGGCGCAATACACGACCATGATCCTCGAAGTCATGCGCGCGCTCGAACTCGACAGGCCGATCCTGATCGGCTGCTCGATCGGGGGGCGCATCTGCCTGCATCTCGCGCTCGAACATCCCGAGCGTTTTCGCGCCATCATCGGCTTGCAGGCCGGCGCCCATGTCGATCCCTATTACGACCTCAACTTCCTGCACCGGCCGGACGTCCATGGCGGCGAGGTGGCGGGCGCCATCGTCTCCGGACTGGTCGGCCCTGATGCGCCCGACAATGAGCGTTGGGAAACACTGTGGCATTACATGCAAGGCGGTCCCGGCGTGTTCAAAGGCGATCTCTATTTCTACAAGGTCGACGGCGACATCCGCGGCCGTGTCGCCGAGATCGACACCAAACGCTGCCCGCTGTTCCTGCTGTCCGGCGAGTACGATTATTCCTGCACGCCGGAAGAGACGCTTGCCGTGGCGAACAGCATCAAAGGCTGCGAAGCCGTCATCATGAAAGGCCTCGGCCACTTTCCGATGAGCGAGAATCCGGAGGCATTCCTGCAGCATCTGCTGCCGGTGCTGGATAAGATCTCTGGCAGACCCTCATCCTGAGGAGCGCCGCTTGCGGCGCGTCTCCTCACCATGAGGGCAGCGTCCAAGCGTTACTTGGTGCGCGGCACCGGGTACTTATCGAGCGTGGCCTGCATCTTGGCCATGGTCTGGCTGCAATAGGCCTCGCGCTCGCGATTGAACTTGGCCTGATGGGCGCGGAATTTCTCGACGCGAGCCTGGATTTCGTTCTGGTATTCGCTGCGGCCGGCGACCCGCAGCGGCGGCACAGCCGCTGACGCAACCGGCTTCGGCGTTTCCGACGGCGAGATTCCCTCGGCGAGCAGCGCCTCGACGTCAGGCAATCGGGTGGGTGTCACCGGCGTGAGATCGGTTCGCGTAAAAATCTCGGCCTCGGGCTTCTTGCCGGTGACCGACTGCACGAACGCCATTGTCTGCGCGATCAAGAGATCGCGTTCCCGCATCCATTTCATGACGCTACCCCACGCCACGCCCTCGCTCTCATTCCAGCACAGGTTTTCCGGGAATCAAGAGCGGGTTACGCGCGCGGATACTGCAGCGATTTGTTTTTCGCGCAAGGTGACAAAACAGTGACACACAGAAGCTTTCGCCGGTGTCGGGCCACCGCGTTATGTCAGCGACGGTGCGGATCGGTGTTTGGCACGAACGGCGCGCCGACAACTCGCACCGGCGTCGAGTCGGCGAGATACGGCGGCTGGCTCGCCGCCTCCTGTCGCGCCGTCGCCGGCCCGAACAGCGCGGCGATGCCTGCAACGGCCAAGCTCACCGCGGCAACCGATGCCAGCAGCACCATGTTGCGGTTTTCTTCCAGAATTCTCATGCCGGGAAAACGCGCGGAGGCCGGAACTGGTTCCCGCGGGACGCGGATGCACCCAATGGTGCCGGCTGAGGGGATTGAACCCCCGACCTTTGGTTTACAAAACCACTGCTCTACCGCTGAGCTAAGCCGGCTGATGATGGGATTGGCAACGAAAACCGGGCGCGGACGCCGCCGAACTGGACGAGCGAATACCAGACTTGGCCTTAAAGAACCACCCTCAGCGGCGCCGATTTTGTGGCCGATTGGCAGCTCGTCAGCTATGGCAACACACTGCACGGGTTCACCAACCCGACCGCCGATGGCTCGATGGTGCGAACGGCGTTCTAGCACGCTCAGTCTGGTCGGCGATCGTTGGCGGCGATGAGAAGCCTGTTTGAGGAAGTTCTATAGCGCTTTCGAGCGAAGTGGATTCCTGTTCGCCAGAGAAGCACGGTCCACAAAAGAAAGACCTGACAAATGCTTGAGTCCGGTATTTGATGCGGCGTGAGAAGCGGGCAGGGCGCGCATGTTCGGAATTCTGGGTCTCGGGTTTTTGCTGGGCATGCAACATGCGCTCGAGGCCGATCATATCGCGGCGGTCTCCAGCATCGCCGCGCGCCGCAGCCGCGTCAGTGACATCGTCAAGCACGGGCTGACCTGGGGCCTTGGCCACACGCTTACGCTGTTCGTGTTTGCCGGCATCGCGATCCTGCTCGGCCGCGCCATCCCCGAAACCGTCGCAAGACCGATCGAGGCTGCGGTCGGCATCATGCTGATCGGACTTGGCGCGCATGTGCTGTGGCGGCTGTGGTGCGACCGCGTTCACTTCCATCGCCATGGCCATGCCGACGGCACGGTGCACTTCCATGCCCACAGCCATGCCGGCGATAAGCAGCCGCATGCCCGTGCCGCTCATGCCCATGAACACGGCTTCCGCTGGCGCACGCTCATGGTCGGCCTGATGCACGGCATGGCGGGTTCAGCGGCGCTGCTGGTGCTCGCGGTCACGCAGGCTTCCAGCCCCGCCGCCGGGATCGGTTATGTCGTCCTGTTCGGTATCGGTTCGATGATCGGAATGGGGGCGCTTTCTGCGGTTATTGCCGTTCCGCTGGCGGTGTCCGCGCGGTTTCTCACCGTCGCCAATCAGGGCCTGCAGTTGGCGGTTGGCGTTGTCACAATCGCCATCGGATTGGCGACCCTCGCCGAAAACGTGCTCACCTAGCGCTCCTCGTTGCCACCGCACACGCGTTAACATTTCCTAATCGCACTCGCTCGCATTTATCCGGGCCCCAATCCTTACGCATTAGGCTTACCTGCAGTTTGGCCCGCCGTTTTAACCCTTGGGTGCGCGCATTGGCTTAGGTTGCGGCGAAACCATGGCGGGTGCAGGGAAATGCGCGTCGGCGTAGCAGCGGCATTCTTGATGGCGATGACGTCTTCGGCTTTGGCCGGCGGCGGCTTCGAGATCGTGATTCCAGCCAAGCCCGGCGTGCCCGTGATCATCAATGGCGTCGATGCATCCTATGCGGTGGTCGAAGGCGATTGGGGTCTCCTGCGGGGTACGCATGTAGAGCCTACGGTCTACGGCGGCCGCTACGTCGATCCGGTGCCGAATGTCGGCCACTACTACCCCAGCGCGGGCCACATGCCCGGCTATGGCCGCCTCGAAATCGAACCGCCAGCCAATCGCAAATTGCCGCAGGAGGCCGAGAGCTACTACCGCTCCTGGTCGGCGCATTCTCGTCCGCAACTCGACATCCCGGCCAATCCTCCGCCGGTGATCGTCGCGCCGCAGATCGACTACGACTGGCAGCACGGCCGCCACCCGCGGCCGCGTCCGCACTAACGAAGAAGAGTCCACGCCAACAAGAAGGCCCTACAGGAGAGAGTAATGCGTTATTTGATTTCAGGAGTCGTTGCGGCAGTTGCCGTCATGGCCGCTGCGCCCGCAATGGCGTGCGGTTATTCTTCGTGCGGCACGCCGTGCTATGCCTATAGCCCCTGCGTGCAGCCGCAGTATGTCGCGCCGGTTGCGGCCTACAGCTACGGCTATGGTTATGGCTGCGGCTCGACCTGCGGCGGCTGGCACGGCGCACGTCTCGCCGAGCCCAGCACCCAGTACTATTACGTCAACCAGGGTCCGACCTACTCTGGTCCGGGCGCCTGGGCGCCGCAGCCGACTTACTACGAGCCGTCGGTGTCCGGCTGGAGCAACTATGCCCGTCCGTATGGTTACGGCTATGTCGCGCGCCCGCGCTACTGGGGTCCGCGCGCCTATGGCTATCGCGCCGTTCGTCCGTACGGCGCCTATCGCTACGGCTACGCCGGTCGCTACATGCCCGCGCCGTATGGCTACGGCCGCCCGCTGCGCCGCCACTACTGATCTGACCGTAGCGTTTCAAGCGAAGTAACGCCCGCTCGAAACGAGGGGGCGTTTTCTATTTCGGCATCAGCCCCAGCCGGCTCGCGCCGACATACAGCGCCAGCACCGCGGCGTTGGAGACGTTGAGGCTCTTGATCTCGCCGGGCATGTCGAGCCGCGCCACGGTGGCGCAGGTCTCGCGGGTCAATTGCCGCAGGCCTTTGCCTTCGGCGCCGAGTACCAACGCGAGCGGTTCGCGCAATTCCACCTTTGAAAGATCGTCGCTGCCCTCGCTGTCGAGCCCGACGGTGAGAAAGCCGCGCTCGTTCAGCGCGGTCAACGCGCGCGCCAGATTCTGCACCAGCACCAGCGGCACCAGTTCCAGCGCGCCGGAGGCGGATTTCGCCAGCACGCCGGTCGCCTCCGGGCTGTGGCGTGCGGTGGTGACGATCGCCTTCACGGCAAAGGCCGCGGCCGAGCGCAGGATGGCGCCGACGTTGTGCGGGTCGGTGATCTGGTCGAGCACCAGCACGATGCCTTCCTGCTTCAAGGACGCGATATCGGGCGAGGGCAGGGGATCGGCTTCCGCCATCATGCCCTGATGCACGGCATCCGGCCCGAGCCGCTGGTCGATCAATTGCGGGCGGACGATTTCCGGCGTCACGCGCGTGTCGATGTCCTCCTCCGCCAGCCGGCGCGCCGCGTTCTCGGTCAGCAGCAGCTTCCGGATCTTCCGCCGCGGATTGGCCAGCGCCGCCGACACCGTGTGCCAACCGTAGAGAATCGCCGGCCCGTCGCCGCCGGAATCCCGGTCCTGCCAAGGGCGCGAAGCAGGGCGGGCCGAGAATTTCCGCCCTTTTTCGAAGGATTTGCCGCCGCCCTTGCGGAACGGTGGCCTGCGGTCGCGATCATTCATGCAAGGCTTGTGTCACGGGTTCCGGATTCTGGCAATTTGGACGCGTTTGGGCACCGTTTTAGCTACTTCCCTTGGTTGACTTTGCGGGTCCGCTTACCCATAAACGCGCCCGACCGCGCTCCGTTACGGCAGCGCGGGCCCAGCGCCATATCGATGGTTCTGTCCGCCGCCACCTCGGGCGGACGAATTGCTGACGCTGTTGGGACGGGGGAGTGTCCCGAGTGGCAAAGGGAGCTGACTGTAAATCAGCCGTCTTATGACTTCGCAGGTTCGAGTCCTGCCTCCCCCACCACGCTTCGCCCTGACGGGCTGCGCGTGGCGCAGCCACGCCGGCCCGTCAGGTGGAAAGCGTGGTGTCCGGCATAGCTTGAGCGACGCGAAAGCGAAGACGGACCGGTAGTAGTCTTGACCTCGCTGAGGGGCTAGAATTCGACAGCCACCTTCCCGGGAGGTTCCATATGACACGGCACTGCTTCGTTGCGCTCGTCCTGATCGGCTCCGGAGTGCTCCTCACCTCATCGGCAGCAACGGCTTCAATCCAGCAATGCGAGGACAAGCACGTGCTTTGCCTGGGCAAGTGTGCCGACATGTCGGGC
Organism: Bradyrhizobium sp.; assembly: GCA_035278345.1. GTDB lineage: Bacteria > Pseudomonadota > Alphaproteobacteria > Rhizobiales > Xanthobacteraceae > Bradyrhizobium. Next base: position 11,168 of record DATEJC010000610.1, read on the forward strand.
GGGGCAGGCGACTGGGCGGGTCGTCAGAACCTCTGTTTGCCCGCCTGCGACCGTCGGTTGCAGCGATGCCTCGTGCGCAATGCCTTCACCCCCCGCTAACGCAGCTTTGAATCCAGTTGTGGCCGCGGCCGAGCTACGGTTCGGCAAGCCAGCATAGGTCTCTCCAACGCGAGACGAACGAAGGCTGTCGAAGCCCGAAAGGGCGAAGGCGATGCCTTTTTGGTTGCCTGGGAGATCTCCATCGCCGGTTCAGGGTTTCGTTGGTGTCGACCCGGCGCTTCGTACGCATGCTCTTGAGGATCACACCTTTTGGGAGGCGGCACGCATGACCTTCATAAGACAGATGGCTATCGTCCTGCTGTTTGCGGGCGCATCCTCGGCGGGCGCGAGCGCTCAGGGTCAGCAGCCCGGTTCGACCGCGACGCTATTCCAGAACGTGCGGATCTTCGACGGCAAGGGCGGTCCGCTCTCTGCACCGTCGGACGTGCTTGTCAAAGGCAATGTCATCGAACGCATCTCCGCTACGCCCATCGCCGTCGAATCCGGCATGACGGTGCTTGCGGGGAACGGTCGAGTGCTGATGCCTGGACTGATCGACGCCCACTGGCACGCGATGCTGATCCGCCCGACTCCGGCTCAGTCCATCGTGGGGGACGTCGGATACAACAACATCGAGGCAGGCGTCGAGGCGACGGACACGCTGATGCGCGGCTTCACTACAGTCCGCGATGTCGGCGGCCCGGTGTTCGGACTGAAGGCCGCCATCGATTCAGGCTTGATTGCCGGCCCGCGCATTTATCCCTCGGGAGCAATGATCACGGTAACCAGCGGACACGGAGATTTCCGCAAGCTGTCGGAACTTCCGCGCACGATCGGCGGCATGCTCAGTCGCATGGAGCAGATCGGCGGCGCTATGGTCGCCGATAGCCCGGATGAGGTGCGCGTGCGTGTGCGCGAGCAACTCATGCAGGGCGCTTCCCAGATCAAGCTAACGGCCGGAGGCGGTGTCTCTTCGCCGTTCAGCCCGATCGACGCGTCGACATTTACCGAGCCCGAGTTGCGCGCCGCCGTCGAGGCGGCGGAGAATTGGGGTACGTACGTCACCGTGCACGCGTTCACGTCGGCCGCTATCCAGCGGTCGATCGCCGCCGGTGTGAAATGCATCGAGCACGGCTTCCTGATGGACGAAGCGACCGCAAAGCTGATTGCGGAGAAAGGCGTCTGGCTGAGCGCGCAGCCCTTGCCCGAGGCGCTGAGGCTGGGTTTTCCGGTCGGGTCGGTCCAGCGCGCCAAGGCTGAAGAGGTCTGGCCCGGTATTGCCAGGACCTATGAGCTGGCAAAGAAGTACAAGATCAAGACAGCGTGGGGCACCGACGTCCTGTTTTCTCAGGAACTGGCCCAGCAGCAGGGAGCCATCCTGGCCTCGCTTGCCCGCTGGTACAGTCCGGCCGAAGCACTCGCAATGGCGACCGGCACGAACGCCGAATTGTTGGCCTTGTCCGGCAAGCGCAGTCCCTATCAGGGAAAGCTCGGCGTTGTCGAACAGGGCGCGCTTGCCGACCTTTTGCTCGTGGATGGCAATCCGCTGGAGAACATCAGCCTGATTGCGGATCCCCGCAAGAATTTCAAGGTCATCATGAAGGACGGTAAAGTCTACAAGAACACGCTCGGAGGATAGGGCACACGGACACGGGCGCGCTATTCCGATCGCCGGCAGCCGCCTGCACCACCTCCTACCGCTCCACATGCACCACGGTAGCCAACCGGCGGTTCTTGCGCTACGTCGACAGCGTTCGCCCGGTCTCCGGGCCGAGGTCGCGCGCTATACGGGTGTTCGCGCTTCAGTCAGGACATTGTAAAAGCTCGCAGAGCCGTGAATCAAAGAGCGGCCCTGCAAAGGAAGACTCTCCCGCCGATGACTTCATCAAATCCCGATCTCTTCGAAATGCGGCGGCTGGAATCGCTCTCCAACACCATCTTCGGTGTGGCGATGACGCTGCTGGCCTATGACCTGCCGAAGTCCGGCACGTTCACCAGCCTGCCGGGCTGGGTCGATCTTTATCGACTCTATGCCGGCAGGGTGTCGGCGCTGGTGCTGTCGTTCATCATCGCCGGCCTGTTCTGGTTCAGCCATCACCGCCGGCTGGCGCGGCAACCCGAGGCCGGCCGCGGCATCGTGATCCTTAATCTGTTGTTCCTGCTCTCGATCATCCTGCTGCCGGTGACCAACGGGCTTTACGGCAATTACCGGCTCGCAAGCGCGGTCGCCGTGCTCTACGGCGCCCATCTCACCCTGATCGCCAGCCTCAACGCGCTGTTGTGGTGGCTCACCAGGCGAGACAATTGGCACGAGATCGCCGGTGCGATCTTTCCGGTGCTGGTGTTCGTGCCGGGCACCGTGATCGCGGCGATCTATCCGGAGTATGTGCAGTATTTCTGGTGCCTCGCTTTTGGCGCGCTGCTGGTGCGGCGTCTGGCCGCGCGCAGCGACGGGCAGGGTGAGGCCGTGCGTTGAACCGCCCGCTCTCTTCCGCCGACCAAGGCGGCGGAGAAAGCACCATGCTTGACTGGTTTATTATCGCAGGGATCGTGTTCCTGGCTTTGGTCCTGGTCCTCGCCTTTTTCGATATGGCGGATGTCGTGGTCGATTTGGTGACTGCATTGCTGCAGCTCGCCGTCGCTGCGATCACGCTGACGATCGCGCTGCTTGCGGCCATGCTCAACGCCGTGAAGCGATTGCTGAAGAAGCAGAACAACGCGCTCTTGCCCTGATCGCGCGCCCATGAAAAAGGCGGAAGGCTTTCGCCTTCCGCCTGCTTGGTCGCGCCGCTGCGAGGGTGCGCCGCTGCGCAGGAACCCTATGGGCAGTAATCCCAGAAGCCGGCACGGCGGTAGGGATCAGTGTAGTACCAGCACATGCCCGGCGCCGGCGCCGGCGCGGTGGCATAGGCGGCAGCGCCGGCTGCGGCGACGAAGCCGATGGCGGCACCTGCGGCGATCGCGCCGCCCGGCCCCCAGCGATACCAGGTCGGACGCGCCCAGCGCGCGGCCGGATATCCCGGACGCACCACGGTGGTGCCGCGATAGCGATAGACATTGCCGCGCGGTCCCATGGCCGCGCCGCGGCGCACGACGACGGCAACTTCGCTGACGTCGGAAGCGCCGTTCACCTGCGTCTGCAGTGCGCCGGTCGGCGCAAGCGGCGCGGCCTGCGCGGGCGCGCTGGCCGCGAGCAGTCCGATCGCCGCGGCTGCGGCGAACAGTGACGCGTGACGTCGTAGGGTATTGGCCATCAATTCCTCCGGCTGATTGTGATCGCCCTCGTCGGGCGAGCTACTTCCTTGCTTGCAACACCACCCTTAGCGCCCACGCGAAGGCTAGGCGGGTGGGCCTGCGTTGGCAAGCTCGCCCGGCGATACAGTTCAGTGACGAAGGCGCGAGAATTATTCGCGGCGTCAACTTTCGGCCGCAGTCTCCGGAAAGCCGGCGCCCGGAATGAACAGCCGGATCGGCCTGATCTCATAAACTGCAGTGGGATTGGCGCGACGCAGATGGCGCACCGCATCCTCGGCGGCGTCCTCGTCCGGAACATCCACCACATAGAAGCCGAGCAGCTGCTCCTTGGTCTCGGCGAACGGCCCGTCGATCATCATGCCATCGCCCGGACCGCGCAGGGTGCGCGCTTTCTTCGTTTCGCCGAGCCGGGCCGCCGGGCCGAGTTTGCCGACCTGGTTGAGCCGGTCGTGCGCCTTGCGCAAATTGGCCATGAGGGCGGTATCCGCTTCCGCGCTCCAGGACATCACCTCGGCTTCGACGTGATAGGCGAGAATGGCGTAGAGCATCAAAAACCCCTTTTTCTGTTCGATTCGACCATCTGCAAGACGCCGAAATGGCTTCAAACCCGACAATCCGTCACCCCACGAAACCGAATTGAAACACGATTTGGGGGGAACCGGCTTGAACGGGGCGAAGTCGGGGCACGACTGATGGGCAGAACGCAAGGATATTGCCCAATCGGAGAGGGTCATGTCACGGAAATCAGCCACCATCATCTGCGATACCGCCCGCGGGCTTGGCTCGCTTGATGCCGGCGGTGACTGGCACGACGTGCCCCAGCATCATCGCTATTACGGCAGCTCTGCCTGCATTGGCGGCGAGCGCATCATCGAGCGCCGCAGCGGCTCCAGGCCGCGCGCCGTCAAATTCACCGGCTTCTGAAATCGCGATGACCGCCGCGTTCTACATGCTGCTTTGCCTGCCCTTGCTGCTGTCGCTCGGCGTCCGCGGCGCAATGCCGAAGGCGCTGTGCTTCGTGACCTGCGCTCTCGCGATCCTGCTCAGCGTCACGCCCTACGGCGCGGTGATGCCCTGGGCGATCGGCATGACGATCGCGAGCGTTGCCCTCTACGAACGCTTTGGCCGATATCCGGTTTGAGCACGCCGCCCCCGGCGGCTTCATACGGACAATCTCCCCACAAGAAAGGCGCGGCGGAAAAGCTCCCGCCGCGCCCCATTCATTGTCTCGCTGGTCCAGGGCTGAGAACGCCCCGTTGCCAGGCTGTCAGGCCTTAGCGGGCGATCCCAGCGAGGTGACAGCGCTTGAGATAAGACACTGGA
>DATEJC010000611.1:0-9126 GCA_035278345.1 Bradyrhizobium sp.
GCCGCCGGCGCCAAGGGCATTTCGCTGCTCGTGGTGGAGACTGAGGGCGCCGAGGGCTACCGCCGCGGACGCAACCTCGACAAGATCGGCCTGCACGCCTCCGACACCTCGGAGCTGTTCTTCGACAATGTCACGGTGCCGCCGGAAAACCTGCTTGGCAACGAGGAGGGCCAGGGCTTCGTGCAGCTGATGCAGCAATTGCCGCAGGAACGTCTGTCGCTCGCCATCGGCGCCGTCGCTTCCATGGAGCGCGCGGTCAAGATCACCGCCGACTACACCAAGGAACGCACCGCCTTCGGCAAGCCGCTGCTCGAATTCCAGAACACCGCCTTCAAGCTTGCCGAGCGCAAGACGGAAGCGATGATCGCCCGCGTCTTCGTCGACTGGTGCGTCGAGCGGCTGGTGGCTGGCGATCTCGACACGGTCACCGCCTCGATGGCGAAATGGTGGTGTTCGCAGAAGCAGGTCGAGACCGCGGACGAATGCCTGCAGCTGCATGGCGGCTACGGCTACATGCAGGAATACCCGATATCGCGCATGTTCATCGATTCCCGCATCCAGAAGATCTATGGCGGCACCAACGAGATCATGAAGCTGCTGATCGCGCGGTCGCTGTAACCAGCGTCAGTTGAACGCCATGCCACCGCTCATCGCGATGGTCTGGCCGGTCATGTAGGGATTGTCGATCAGCATCATCACGGCCTTGGCCACTTCCTCGGGACTACCGAAGCGGCCGAGCGGAATGCGGCTGACGAGCTGCGGCTGACCCTTCATCATGTCGGTCTCGATCAGCGAGGGCGCCACCGCATTGACGGTGATGCCTTCCTTGACGAGCCGAGCGGCATAGCCGCGGGTCAGGCCCTCCACGCCGGCTTTCGACGCATTATAGTGCGGTCCGATGGCGCCCGCGCCGCGCGCGGCGCCGGAGGAGATGTTGACGATGCGGCCCCATTTCTTGGCGCGCATGCCCGGCAGCACGGCTTGCGTGCACAGGAACGCCGATTTCAGGTTCACCAGCATGGTCTGGTCGAAATCGGCTTCGGAGAGGTCGTCGACGCCGCGGACGATGGCGATGCCGGCATTGTTGACGAGGATGTCGATCGGCCCCAGTTCGCTGGCCGTGCGCTCGACCATCGCGGTGACGGCATCGGCTTTGGAGACGTCAGCGCCGATGGCGATGGCGCCTCCGCCGGCCCTGACGATTTCCTTTGCGAACGCCTCGGCCTCCGCCGCGCGCTCGCGGTAATTCACCGCCACTGCGCAGCCGGCTTCACCCAGCGTTTTCACGATCGCTGCGCCAATGCCGCGCGAGCCGCCGGTCACCAGCGCGACATGGCCGCGCAAATTTCCTGTCGCCATCGGTTCCTCCGTTCAGGCCGCCCCCAGCAGCACAACGCCTGCAATGATGGTCGCGCACCCCACAACGCGCCAGATATTGACGGGCTCGCGCAGGATCAACATGCCGAAGATGGCGCCGATCATCATCGACATTTCGCGGGCCGGCGCCACCAGGCTGAGCGGGGCACCCATGTCCACCGCCGTGAGCACCAGGATATAGGACAGCGGCGAGAACAGGCCGACGCCGACGGCAAGCCACCAATAGCCCTGCATGGCCTTCATCATGTGCCCGGGATTCCTCAGCATCAGCGGTCCCAGCAGGAACAGGCGCAGGAAATTGGAGAACCAGTCGAGCAGCACGGGATGGATGGCGAGCACCTTGACGCCGTATCCGTCGACCACCGTGTAGCTTGCGATCAGCGATCCCGTGGCAAACCCCCAGCGCACCCCTTCCTGCCCCTTGGGCTGGCTGAAGGCGGCGAGGTTGCCCTGGGTCGAGATGCAGCCGATCCCGGCGACAACAGCGACAAGGCCAAGCACGCCGAGCCAGGTCGGCGGCTCCTGCAACAGGATGAAGGCGCCGATCGAGGAGAACAGCGGCCCGGTGCCGCGTGCGATCGGGTACACCACGCTGAGGTCCGCGACCTGATAGCCGCGTTGCAGGCAAAGGCTGTAGCCGAGATGGATGATCGCGCTGGCAACGAAACAGGCGGCGATCGGCCAGCTCCAGGTCTGCTCGCGGGTGGCAAGCAGCCAGATCACCCAAGGCAAATAGGCGACGGTGGCCACCACATTATAGGCGAATACAAACGCCGGCCCCGCGGCGGCCGCGCGCTTGGCGAGCAGGTTCCAGCTGGCATGGATAAGGGCGGCGACGACGACAAGGGCGAGGGGGACAAGCGACATGAGACCTCCGGGGCGCGAGCCACGAGATTGATCTCGACGTCTCCTCCTCTGGGCTTTTACCCCTCGGGTGCAGCCGCGGATTTTTTGGCCGCGGTCTCCGCAACGCTTGGACCTGCAACGGCGAAAACCGTCCGGAACCCTAGTTGCCACTCAGTCGATCAAGGAAAAATATCCTCCGAAGCGATGGCATGGTCAACCCGCAATTGCCTGATATCACAGGGCTCTCGAACCCACGCTGCTACTTCACCTGAGCTTTCAGGATGGTCACGAAAACCTCATAGCGCACCGTCTTGCCGGCGTATTGGTGCGATGGCTTTGGCGCTTGCAGAAGCGGGGCGGCGCGCAGCGGCCATTTCAGCACGACCCGCTCGCGCGCGTGGGCCAGCGCGATCCGCATCAGTTCATCCGCGTCCTCATCGGCGCCGACGATGGCGGAAAGCTGCCGCATCTCCTGCTTCACCAGCGCCGTGTTGCGCCGCGGCGGATGCATGGGATCGACGAGCACGACGTCGGGCTTCAGCTCCGGCAGGTAAGCCTTGGCATCACCATGGATCAGGGTCATGCGTCCGACGACCTCGGCGACTTCGCCCGACTCGGCGGCCGCGCGAGCGAGCGCGTCCTTCAGCAGCGCGTGCACCTCAGGCGATCGCTCGATCAGCGTGACGTCAGCACCGGCGGACGCGAGCAGGAATGCATCGCGGCCGAGGCCGGCAGTGGCATCCACGATCCTGGGGAAATAGTCCTTCTTGATTCCGGCCGCGCGCACGAGGGGATGGCCACGTTCGCCGCCGCGCCTGAAGCGGTAGCCGACGGCGCCGCCGGTAAAATCGACACGCGGTTGGTCGGCTTTTCCGGCCATGACTAACCCGGCCAGCACTGCCCGCCGCCGTCGACCCGCAGCACCTGGCCGGAGACGAAGGCGGCTTGCGGTCCGGCGAAGAACTCGACCACGCGCGCGACCTCATCGACGGTGGCGATGCGATCCAGCGTGCCGCTCTCGACCATGCGGTTCTGGTCCACCGCCCGCGTGCCGAGGAAGCGGCCGGTGCGGGTATCGCCGGGGGCGATGCAGTTCACGGCAATGTCGTAGGGCCTGAGCTGATCGGCGAGGCAGCGCGTGTAATGGGTCATGCCGGCCTTGGCGACCGCGTAGATCGAGGAATTGGTGCGGCCCTTGAAAGCGGCGACCGAGCCGATGGTGACGATGCGCCCGCCGCGCCGTTCCATCATGCCGCGGGCTACGGCCTGGCAGGTCAGGATGGTGGCCAGCAGATTGCGGTCCAGCACCGCGCGGACGTCCTCTTCCTTGATGGTGACGGCATCGTTCGGGTTGGGCTTGCCGCCGGCGGCTGCGATGTCGCCGCCGGCGTTGTGCACGAGGATGTCGATCGGCCCGAGCGCCTTTTCGGTCTCCGCGACCACGCGGGCAATGTCCGCAGATTTGGTGAGGTCCCCGAGCACACGGTGGCTGCGGACGCCATATTGCCTTCCCACCTCCTGCGCCACCGCGGTCAGGGTCGTGCCCTCGCCATATTCGGCCGGGCCGTTCTCGCGCATGCCGTGGATGGCCACGCTGGCGCCCATCGCTGCCAGTTTCTCGGCAAAGGCGCGGCCGAGCCCGCGGCCCGCGCCGGTGACCAGCGCGACCTTGCCGGCAAGCGCTTTTGTGTCATGCGAAGCCATGATCTTGTTCTCCTCATTGCATTTCAGTCGGTGGAAAGGTCGAGCCCGATCGCCAGCGCCTGCACCAGACACATCGGTGCAACGAGGGTACGCAGCGCCGGCTCGGGCATGTCCTGGATTTCGAATACGACGCTGGCGCCATCAACGATAGGGCTCAAGAGGCTGTCGGTGATGGAGATCGCCGGCACTCTACGCGCCACGAGCTCGGGGAACAGCCGCGCGGTGTCGCGATAATAGTTGCGGAAGCTGATCGCGACCAGGGCGTCTTCCGAGGTCGCGGCATGCGATTGTTCGTGAATGCTGCCGCCGATGCCGTCAAGCAGCACGACGCGGCGGCCGAGCTTGCGCAGCACATAGGCCAGATGGGTGGCGACAGGGAACGAGCCGCCGAGGCCGAGCAGATAGATGTCGCGCGCCTTGGTCAGGATCGCGGTCGCTGCATCCAGCTCACGGGCATGGACCGACTCGCTGAGCGTCACCAGCGCCGATTGCGCTTCGGAGACGAAGCGCGACAGCACGGCCGCCGGCTTGCGGCCGAGCACCGATTTCTCCTCGCTCTTCATGCGCGCAAGGCGCGCCTTGTAGCTCGGCGCCACACCCGCGACGAGGCGGTTGCGGAACACCTGCTGCATCTCGGTGAAGCCGCCGAAGCCGAGCGTATGCGCAAAGCGGACGATGGCGGAGGGCGGTACGCCGGAACGTTCCGCCACTTCAGCCACGGTGCCGAGCGCGACGTCGGTCGGATGGTCGAGCACGAACTCGGCGATCTGCTGCAGGCGGCCGGGCAACGCGCGGTGGCGCTGCGCGATCGCGCCGCGCAACTCCTCGTAGCTCATGGCGCCGGATGGCTTGTTCATCGGATCAGCTCTCCAGATCGGATCGCCTGTTTAACGGCATTTCATTGTTTGTCATTGTTTGGTTCAAATATTCTACTTTACAGTCAAGATAGAATAGATATTCTATCGCAACAAGAAAACTTTTCAGCGGGAGGGAGCCATGAAACGGAATCAGATTTCGCGGCGCGGCGTTCTGAAGGGCAGCCTGATGGCCAGCGTCATCGGCGGCACTGGCAGCTTCTTCGGACCATGGAAGGAGAACCGCGCGTTCGCGCAGGGCGCAAAGCCCATCAAGCTCGGCCTGACCTGCGATGCCAGCGGCCAATACGGGAACAGCGGCCAGGACGACCTGCGCGGCATCAAGATGGCCATCGACGAGTTCAATGCCGAGGGTGGTGTGCTCGGGCGCAAGATCATCTGGACCACGGCCGACACCGAGACGACGCCGGCCACCGGCAGCCGCATCGCGGAACGTTTCATTACCCGCGAGGACTGCACCATCCTGATCGGAGCGCTTCATTCCGGCGTCGCCAATGCGATCACCCAGGTCGCCGCCAAATACGGCGTGATCTATCTCAATACCAACTCCTCGGCGCCAAGCGAGGCGGGCGAGAACTGCTCGCGCATCAAGTTCGTGTGGGACGGCAACGGCACGAATTTCTCCAAGGCGGCCGTCAGAAATGCCGTCGGCTCCATCGGCAAGAACTGGATGCTGCTGACCAATGATTATGTGTGGGGTCACACCACGGCCGCTGCCACCAAGGCGGAGGTCGAGGGCGCCGGCGGAAAGGTCGTCGACAATCTGCTGGTGCCGCAGAATACCCGCGACTTCACGGCTTACCTGCTCAAGATTCAGCAGGCCAAGCCCGACGTGGTGGCAACCGCGATTGGCGGCGACGACATCAAGGCGCTGCGCGAGCAGGTGGCCCAGCTCAAGCTCGACGGCAAGCCTGCCTGGATCAACAACCAGCAGGACTGGCCCGATGTGTGGGGCGCGCCCAACAGCCTGTTCGGCGTGTTCGGCACCACCTGGTACCACAAGCTGCAACTGCCCGGCGTCGCGAATTTCGTGAAGAAGTGGCAGGCGGCCAACAAGGATGGTCCAATCCCGGTGCCCGGCAACGTCTCCTACAACGGATACATGGCGACGCGCGAATTGCTGCGCGCAATCGGACGCGCCGGCTCGACCAACAATGTCAAGATCATCAAGGAGCTCGAGAACCTGAAGATCTCTGCATCCGATCGTATGCAGCACCTCGACGCCTACATGGATCCGAAAACTCACCAGATGCAGCAGACCATCTATCTGGCGCGCCGCAACGCCAAGCCGGCCGACAACACCGATCTGTATGAAATCGTGAGCTGGATCGGACCGCAGGCCGCCGCCGACACCGACGCGGCTGCCAAGTGCAAGCTCGTTCCCTACGAACAGGTACCGACCGTCGACTCCTGACGGGGACGGTCCGCCGAAATGCCAGCGGGTGCCGGTCGCGCCCGCTGTCTTGCAATATCAGCACGAGACTGCCTTGTTCGATCTCCTCCCACACCTCCTTAATGGCCTCACTCTGGGCCTCCTGTTCGCGCTGATTGCGCTCGGCTTCATGCTGATCGTGGGCTTGATGGAGCAGATCAATCTCGCTCATGGCTCATTGTTTGCGCTGGGCGCCTATATCGCCATGCAGTTGACGGGAACGCATCCGCCGCTCCCCGCCGAGCTGGCGAAGGCGTGGCTGGCGCTGCCGCTCGGCTGGCGCTATGCGGCGACGCTCGTCATTGCGCCCGTCGTCGTCAGTTTCGTCGGCATCCTCATCGAGTTCTGCATGCGGCGGACCTACGGCAAAGATCCAATGTACGGGCTGCTCCTGACCTTTGGCGCGGCGATGGTGATCGAGGAGCTGATCCGGCTGGTCTGGGGCACCCGCGACTTTGTGCTGCAAGTGCCGCCGGCGATCAGCGGCGGCTTTCTGTTCGGCGACCTCATCTGGTCGACGTATCGCTTCTACGCCGCCGGCATCGCCGCGGGCATCATCGCCCTGGTCTGGCTGCTGATCGAAAGGACGCCGTTCGGCGCGACGGTAAAGGCTGGCGCGCATGACAGCGAGATCGTGCGCGCGCTCGGCATCAACCTGTCGCGGCTTCGGCTCCTGGTCTTCGTGTTCGGCACCGTCCTGGCGGCGCTTGCCGGCATCATCGTCGCGCCGATCTGGGGCATCCGCCCGCACATGGGCGTCGACGCCGTTATTCCCGCATTCCTCGTCATCGTGCTCGGCGGCGTTGGCAGTTTCTGGGGCGCGGTTGCGGCGGGACTTCTGGTCGGCCTGTGCGTGGGCCTTTCCGGCGCCTATGCGTCGGAATGGTCGCTGTTGTCGATGTATATCCTGCTGGTCGTCGTCGTGACGTTCCGTGCACGCGGCCTGTGGGGCAAGAAGAGCGTGCTCGAGGCCTGATGATGATTGCTGCCCCCACCGATTCCCCTGATGCGGCGCGCCTCGTTACCCCACCGATGCTCGTGCTCTGGCTTGTGCTTGCGACCGTGCCGCTCTGGATCGCGAAGATCGGGCTTTATCCCTATATCGGCATCGAGATTCTGATCTGGTCGCTCTATGCGTTGGCGTTCAACCTTGTGCTGGGGACGGCGGGGCTGCCGTCGTTCGGACACGGCGCCTATTTCGGAATTGGCGCCTATGCATTCGGCCTTTGCCAGTTCGACGTTGTCGCCAATCTCTGGATCTGCCTTGCAGGCGCGGCCGCCGTCGCCGGGCTGGCCGGCGCATTGGTCGCGCTGTTCATCTCGCACCGCCGCGGCATCTACTATGCCTTCATGACCATCGCGTTCGGCCAGATTTTCTGGACGGTGGCGATCAAGTGGCATCGGGTGACGGGAGGCGAGGATGGCCTGCTCAAGATCAGGCGGCTGCCGGCTGATTTCGGCTTCGCTTCGTTCGATCTTGCCGACAATGTCGCCTTCTATTATTTCGTCCTGGCCGTGTTCGCCATCGGCGTTGCCGGACTGTGGCGGCTCGTGAACTCGCCTTACGGCCGCATCGTCGCGGCGATCCGCCAGAGCGAAGTCCGTGCCGCGCATCTCGGCTATAACGTCTGGTTCTACAAGGCGTCGATCTTCACGCTGTCGGCGGCGATATCCGGCTTTGCTGGCGGCCTGTTCGCGATGGCACAGCTCGCCGCTTTCCCCGACGTGATGAGCCTGCATCAATCCGGCTATGTCGTGATGATGACATTGGTTGGCGGCGGCCTCGTCAGCTTCTGGGGCCCTGTCATCGGCGTGTTCGTGTTCCTGACGGCGCGCGACGTGATCGGTGCTCTTACCAATGCCTGGATGCTCTATTTCGGCCTGTTGTTCATTGCGATCGTGCTGTTCCGGCCCGAGGGAATTGCCGGTGCGATCTCCGCGGCCCGTCAGCAGCATTCAGTGGGTTGGCTGCGCGAGCGCGGACATTCGGCGGTACGGCTCCTGTTCGGAGGCGGACGATGATCATGGTCGAAGCCTCGGGTGTGCATGTCCGCTTCGGCGACCGCGTCGTGCTGGAAAACATCGATCTTGCGGTAGGCGCGGGCGAGTTTCACGGCGTGATGGGACCGAACGGTGCCGGCAAGACGACGTTCTTCAACGTGCTGACCGGCCGGGTAAAGCCGAACCGCGGCGCGATCTGGCTCGGCGGCGAGGATGTCACGGGCCTCAGCCCGCATCGCATCGCCGCAAAGGGCGTCGCCCGCTCGTTCCAGATCATGACGCTGTTCGACGAGTTCTCCGCCCGCGACAATGTGATGATGGGGCTGCCCGAGTTCCGCGCGCGCGGGCTCGACGTCGCACACGCCGCAGCCGGGAACCGGGCCTTCGCATCCAGGGCATCGGAAGCGCTTGCCGCCGTGGGCCTGGCGGACAAGGCCGGCGTACGCAGCAAGGATCTTTCCTATGGCGATCGCCGTGCCCTCGAGATCGCCGTCGCGCTGGCGCAGGAGCCGCGCGTGCTTTGCCTGGACGAGCCCACCTCCGGCCTCGGCTCCGATGGCGTGCAGCGGCTGGCTTCGCTGGTCGGCCGGCTGAAGGGAAAGCTGACAATCGTCGCCATCGAACACGACATGGAATTTCTGTTCTCCCTGGCGGATCGCATTTCGGTGATCCATTGGGGTCAGGTGGTGGCGCGCGGCACACCGTACGAACTGCAGCAGAATGAATGGGTCAAGCGGTCCAACCTGGGGAAGTTCGCATGATCCTCGAAGTCGAGGCGGTCGACACCTTCTACGGCGAGACGCAGGCGCTATTCGGCGCCTCACTTGCGATCGATCACGCCAAGGTCTTCGCATTGCTGGGTCCGAACGGCGCCGGCAAGACCACCATGCT